>DKLU01000369.1:448-7923 GCA_002455915.1 Chryseobacterium sp. UBA6632 | reverse complement strand
AAATCCTATCAAAGATACGGTAATCCATGGACTGAAAATAAGAATTACAATGCCTGCTGAAGCGATAATACTTCCTCCGATGACTACAATTTTGCTGTTCAGTTTACTAATTAAAGAATCGCCTGCCAATCTCATAACAGCCATTGCTACGGAGAATGCAGCATATCCTATTCCTGAAAATTCAGGCTCCACATTTTTGTTATCTCTTAAAAAGATAGCGCTCCAGTCCAGCATCGCGCCTTCAGATAAGAAAACGATAAAACACATCAGACCTAATAATAGAACAGTTGAATTAAACCATTGAAGACGGCTTGTGGCAACCTTTTCTTCATCAACATTTGAAAATTTTAGAATAATTTCCTTTTCTGTTTGATAATTAAATAAATGTTTAAACTGGATGCTCAGCAGAAATATCAACAAAGTAGAAATTGTGATGGCTGCATAAATTGGATTTAAACCTAATTTGATTAAAAAGCCCAATCCTAACGAACCAAATAAACCACCAACACTGAATAAGCCGTGTAAAGATGACATGATTGGCTTTTCGTAAATATTCTGAACCTGAATTCCGTGTGCATTCACGGCGACATCTACCGTTCCGATGCTGCATCCGAAGGCAAAGAGCGCTAATCCCATCAGATAAATATTTGAAATCACCAATAAACACGGTAATATAAAAGCGGCTGCCAACACACTTCCTAAAATAACTTTTCTTGAACCTATTTTACTGATTAAGATTCCTGATATTGGCATCATCACCAATGCACCGCCGCCCAATAAAAGTAACAATAATCCAAGATCTGCTTCATTTAATTCTAATCTGTCTTTTGCTAAAGGAACCATTGGAGCCCAACTTGCAATTCCTAATCCGCAAACTAAAAATATAAGTTGAGTTGCTCTTTTTGCATCAATTATTTTCTTTGTAATCATACTTCATAATTTTAATATTGCAAATTAATGCAACATTGCATTAATTTGCAATATATTTAAACTGAAAAATTTAAAATTTTATGAAAGCAAAAATTGAGCACGTTGCTGTATGGTGCAATGATTTGGAAAAGATGAAAGAATTTTACATGAAATATTTCGATATGTCAAGCAATGAAAAATACATCAATCCTGTGAAGAATTTTGAATCTTATTTTTTGAGTTTTAATGCAAGTGATTCTGTAAAAATAGAAATAATGAAACGTCCGGATATTATTGAAAATTCTTTTATACGAGGCAATTTGATGGGATTTTGCCATTTGGCAATATCTGTAGGCAATAAAAATAATGTCGATATTTTAACGAAAACTTTAAGAAGTGATGGTTATATAATTATCGGTGAGCCTCGCGTAACCGGTGATGGATTTTATGAAAGTATTGTGGAAGATCCTGAAGGAAATTGGGTGGAGATTACGGAGTAAAATTTAAAAAATAATTACTCTCAATTTTTCAATACGAAAACCACTCAAAATAAAGTTATTAAAACATCCTTAAAAAGTGAAAATTAATGAAAACATGGCATATAATTTGATCAAAATTAAGCAGGAAATTTAACATATTTTAACAACAAAAATTCCTTTTAAATTTTATGAGAAAAACTTTTGCGGAAAAGTCTAGAAACAAGACTTTTCTTGGGATGATTGCATTGATGAGTGCAACTTCAATTATACTTAACGGTTGTAACCGACAAATCGACAAAAAAGAATCAGAAAGCCTGATTTCAAATAATTATCCCGACGCAAAAATTGTCCCCAAAGTTGATGATGAAAGTGTAGTTACTGATAAAAGAGTGATTTATCTTACATTTGATGACGGTCCAAATCAGGGAACAGAAAACCTTCTCAAAATCCTTAATAAAAGAAATGTTGTTGCCACTGCCTTTGTAGTCGGACAGCATGCTTATGGCAGTAAAAAGCAAAAAGACGATATGGAACTTTTAAAGACGGATCCGCTTATCGAATTGGCTAATCATAGTTTTACCCACGCACACAACAAATACAGCGATTTTTACAAAAATTATGAAGCTGTTGTCCGAGATTTTGATGCAGCAAGAGACAGCTTAAAACTGTATGATAAAATTGCAAGAACGCCCGGAAGAAATATCTGGAGACTGAAAAATATTAACGTTACCGATATTAAAAGTTCAACACAGGCTGCCAACAGATTAAAACAAGCCGGATACAAAGTCGTGGGTTGGGATTTGGAATGGAAACCTACCAATAAAATGGCTTTAAAAGGTAGTCATGAAGCCATGTTAAAAAAGGTTGACAGTATATTTTTCAATGATTTGGAAAAAACATCAAGACATCTTGTTTTTCTTACCCACGATCAATATTTAACCGATGCCAATTCTATCAATGAATTAGACCTATTTATTGAAAAACTACAGAAAACCAACCGATTTGTCTTTAGAAAAATTTCAAAATATCCTGAGATTAATGAAATTTTAAATTAATTTTTTAATTTAAAATACAGATGCTTCGACTTTGCTCAGCATGGCATTTCTAACACTTACCGTTATATTTTAGCGGAAAATTTGGAGCAATGTCTTACTGGCTTTATCGAAGCATTTTTTTTAGTGAAATCCTATAATCAAACAACGAAGGACCATAAACCATCAACTAAATTCACATTTCATTCGTTTTTTGCTTTTAAAATTCAGAAATTTGCAATTATGAGTATTCAGGAAAATTACAACGATATAAAAAGCCAGCTTCCTTCCAATGTCCAGTTGGTTGCGGTTTCGAAAACACATCCGGTTTCTGCGATTCAGGAAGTGTATGATCTTGGACAAAGAGTTTTTGGTGAAAATAAAGTTCAGGAAGTTGTGGAAAAATATCCGCTTCTTCCCAAAGATATTCAATGGCATCTGATCGGGCATTTACAAACGAATAAAGTGAAATATATTGCGGAGTTTGTAGATACTATCCAAAGTGTAGATTCCGAAAAATTGCTATTGGAAATCAATAAAGAAGCCGGAAAACATAACCGAACGATAAAAGTATTGCTTCAGGTAAAAATTGCTGAAGAAGATACAAAATTCGGTTTGGAGGTTGAAGAGGCGAAAAATTTGTTTCAAAAATACATCAACGGAGAATTTTCGAATATAGAAATCACAGGTTTGATGGGAATGGCAACCTTTACAGATGATAAAAACCAAGTTAAAAAGGAATTTTTAATGCTAAAAAGAATTTTTGATGAATTAAATCAACTAAAATCTTTACAAACATTATCAATGGGAATGAGTGATGATTTCCCGATTGCCATTGAAGCGGGCGCTAATTCGGTACGTGTAGGTTCGGCAATTTTTGGTAGAAGAGATTATTCAAAATAAAAGATTTAGGTATAGTTTTTGCTAATAATTCAATCAAAAAAATCTAAATTTGCACCTATGCAAAAAATCCTTATTGTAGAAGACGAAAAAGCAATCTCGGGAGTACTTCACAGTATTCTTTCAGACGAACTGAGTGATTATGAATTTGTAATCGCCGAAGACGGGCTGGAAGGCTACAAACATATTGAAAAAGAAGACTTCGCGTTGGTAATTTCTGATATTAAAATGCCTAAACTTTCGGGTACCGAACTTTTAAAGCAAAGCATGGCTTTAAAACCTGAAACTACTTTTATTATGATTTCAGGGCACGCAGATATTGACTCTGCAGTTTCTTGCTTGAAAGAAGGCGCTTATGATTTCATTTCTAAGCCTATTGACATCAACCGTTTGATTACAAGCGTAAAAAATGCTTTGGCAAAGGAAACTTTGAAGAAAGAAAACAAAAATCTTCAGACTGAAAACAAAACATTAAAGAAAAAAGTCAATAAAAAATACCAGATGATCGGTCAGTCTTCTGAATTACAGAAAATTCAGGATATGATCGAAAAGGTAGCTGCTTCTGACGCCAGAGTTTTGATCACGGGACCTAACGGAGCCGGAAAAGAATTGGTAGCACATGCGATTCATAATCAGAGTGAAAGAGCAAGAGGCCCCATGGTAGAGGTAAACTGTGCGGCTATTCCGTCTGAGCTTATTGAGTCTGAACTTTTCGGTCACGTAAAAGGATCGTTTACGGGAGCTATTAAAGATAAGCAGGGAAAATTTGAGCAGGCTAACGGAGGTACTATTTTCTTAGATGAGATCGGAGATATGAGCTTAATCGCTCAGGCAAAGGTTTTGAGAGCATTACAGGAAAACAAAGTTTCTCCTGTAGGAAGCGATAAAGAAATAAAAGTTGATGTAAGAGTACTTGCAGCAACCAACAAGAATATGCAGAAAGAAATTGAAGCAGGGAGATTCAGAGAAGACCTTTATCACAGACTTTCTGTAATCGAGATCTACGTTCCGCCATTGGATGACAGAAAAGAAGACATTCAGTTATTGGTAGAGCATTTCTCAGGAATGATCGCTGATGAGCATGGTAATGCATCGAAAAAATTTGACGATAAGGCTATTGATGCATTAAAAGCATTGTCGTGGACTGGAAATATCAGGGAATTGAGAAACGTTGTAGAAAGGTTAATTATTTTAGGAGGAAGCACTGTATCCGCCGAAGACGTTGCAAGTTTTGTAAGGAAATAATTTAATTATTATTTAAAATAAATTATAAAAATTTGCAGTAACATTACTGCAAATTTTTTTTTGATCTAAACTATATATGAATAAACTATTATGAACTTTTTAAATAAAAAATATACAAAAGAATGCCTTACTTTGGCTCTTCCTGTGATGTTGACGCAGGTGGGGCAAGTCTCTGTGAATTTATTCGACAATATTATTGTCGGGCAATTATTAGGAGCAGATGCGCTGGCATCTGTTTCGTTGGGAAATGCGGTGTTTTTCTCAGTGTTTGTATTGGCGTTGGGATTTTCTTTTGCCATTCCGCCATTGGTTTCTCAGGCACATTCTCAGAATGATCATAAAACGATCAACTCGGTTTTCAGCCACGGATTTATCATCAATATGTCGGTCGGGATTTTACTGATGGGCTTATTATTATTGGCAATGCCACTACTCTATCATTCCGGGCAGCCACCGAAGATCATTCCTGATACGGTAGATTTCCTCACTATTATGTTGATTAGCATTGTGCCTTTCATGGCATTTCAGACATTGAGAGAGGTTTCCGAAGGATTATCTTATACAATAGGAGTTACAAAAGCAACCATTATTGCGAATGTCATCAACATTGTTTTAAACTATGTGTTTATCAAAGGACTTTGGATCTTCCCTGAAATGGGCGTAAAAGGTTCTGCCTTGGCGAGTTTGATTTCCAGAGTTTTCATGGTGATATTCCTGTATTTTGTTTTATTAAATGAAAAGAAAACAAAGCAATACATCAAAGATTTCTCTCTAAAAATGGAAGTTTTCTCAAAAAAAATGTTTGATAAAATGCTGAGATTGGGATTACCAACCGCTTTACAGATGTTCTTTGAAGTAACTGCTTTTGCAGGAGCCGCTTTCATCTGTGGTTTAATTTCCGCACACGATATTGCTTCTCATCAAATTGCGTTGAGTATGGCTTCATTCACCTTCAATCTGTGTATTGGTTTCAGTGTGGCCTCAACTGTAATGATCGGAAGAAAACTAGGCGAACAAAACTTCATCGAACTAAGACAAATAGGAATCAACAACTTGAAAATTGCATTCATTTTCATGTGTATTTGTGGTATCATATTTATTTTAGGAAGAAATATCCTTCCGACTTTCTTTACTAAAAAAGAGGAAGTAGAAGTAATTACATTAGCTTCAAAATTAATGATTATCGCTGCTTTATTCCAGCTTTCAGACGGAATTCAGGTAACAGCTTTGGGGACGCTGAGAGGTTTACAAGACGTAAAAATCCCTTCTATTTATACCTTTATCGCGTATTGGGTAATTACGATTCCATTAGGTTATTTCCTTTGTGTAACGCTGAAAATGGGAGCTTTCGGAATGTGGATCGCATTAGGATTAGGATTAACGGTCTCTGCGGTGATGCTCGTCAAACGATTTTTAAATATGTCTGCGAAAAGAATAAAGCAGAATGCATAAAGAAAATGCCACTTCAATAATTGGAGTGGCATTTTTAATTGTAAACTTAATCAAAAAAAGCAGTGAAAAATTTTCACTGCCCTCGTCAAATTACCATTTATTAAGTCCAAGTAATTTTTTTCCCAATTCCGAAAGTTCAGCAATCGGATAATTTTTTTCACGTTGCAAAGGATCTCCCGGGAATCCGTCACCATCCGGACAAATTCTGTCATGCCACGAATTTAATCTCCATTGACGAAGTTCTTCGTTCTGTTCATCCGCCGGAACCATTGAAATATACTGTGCCACTCTTACTTTATCACTGTTATTCGCTCGGATACCATGAGGTTCTGAACTGTTGAAAATCAACAAATCTCCAGCTTCCATTTTTACTTTTGTGGGTGTAAATCCTGTTGTATCAGGAATGAACCTGTTTCTATCTTCAGGCTGTGTTAATTTCCAAGTGTCATATTCCCTGAAAAGTTCTGGAATACACTGAAAACCTCCCATATTTTCATCAGTCTGATCTGCCAATGCCAAAACACCTTGCACGTACTGAGGTTTCGTCTCCGGATCGTAATCCCAATGGATGAATCCTTTATACTCAAACCCCGGACGAATTGGGAAGTTCAAATTGGCTCTGTCGATGCTTACCCAAAGATTTTCAGTTCCCCAAATATCTGCAAACGCCTGATGAACTCGGGGCGCCTGACGATTTTCCCATAAAATCGGAGTATTATAAACTTCCACCATTCCGGCATTATTCAATTCTTTCATTTTATGAGCCGTTTGCGGCGTGGTGTACCATGTCTCTTTATCATCTGCCTTTTTTCCTTCATATTCCCAAAGAAATGCTGCACTTTTTGCCGCTTGCTCTTTCGAAATTGCATTCTTAATAACGATATATCCGTTTTCAATCCAGAATTTCCAATCTTCTTCAGATAAAACTCGTAACGGTTCGTTATTTTTTCGTTTAAAAAGCTGAGGATTATTTTTCGTTAAAGTTGATGGATTTCCCGGATCTGCTTGTTTTCCGCCCATCATATTCATCATTGGTGCTGTTTCTGCTAATTTTTCCATGATTTCTGTATTTTTAATTTGTTAATGAAGCAAAGTTGTGCAATAAAATTTTGAGTGAATTAATCGTAAATGCTAAATTCTTGCTCTCCATTGACTTTTTTTTAGTTAATTTGTTCTTAAAATGAAAAACACACAACAAGATGAAAATTGAAAAAGAATTGATTTCGTTTGAAAAAGAACAATCGTTTAAGATACATACGCCAAGTTTCAGAAATTATTTTTTCTGGCATTATCATCCTGAAATTGAACTGGTTTATGTAGAAGCTATCAACGGGATCAGCCATGTTGGGAAACATATTTCTGGCTTTGTGGGAAGTTATTTGGTATTAATTGGACCAAATATTCCCCATCTTAATTTTGATTATGGAATTGAAACGGAATACAAACAAATTGTCGTTCT
>DKLU01000369.1:0-418 GCA_002455915.1 Chryseobacterium sp. UBA6632 | reverse complement strand
GTCGTTCAGCTTCACGAAAATTTTCCTGGAAACACCATTATTTCCACACCTGAGTTTGAAAATATTAAAAATCTGCTCGAACGTGCCCATCTTGGATTTTCATTTCACGGAAAAACAAAAGAAAAAGCTGTTGAAAAGCTAAAAATGATACAAAATTTAAAATCTTTCGACCGATTATTAGGATTGATTGATATTTTAAATATTCTCGCCAATTCGGATGAATTTGAGCAATTAAATAACGAAGATACAAGAGTAAAATTTTTCCTGAATGATAAAGTACGAATAGGAACCGTTTACAATTATATTCATGAAAATTATGATAAAAATCCGGATGTAAATGTGGTTGCAGAAATGGTTCACCTCAGCACTTCTGCATTTTGCCGTTACTTTAAGAAACAGACCAATATGACGTTTACAG
>DKLU01000176.1:8433-24397 GCA_002455915.1 Chryseobacterium sp. UBA6632 | reverse complement strand
ATACCACATTTTCGATCTGGGATACGTATCGGGCGCTGCATCCCTTCTTTAACATTATTCAACCAAAGAGGAACGGTGATATGGTGAAGTCGATGATGGCTCATTATGATCAATTCTCCATGAAAATGTTGCCGATCTGGTCGCATTATGCGAACGATAACTGGTGTATGAGCGGCTATCACAGTGTGAGCGTGGTGGCAGATGCGATTATTAAAAGAAATTATGATGGTGATGCAAAAGAAGCCTTGAAAGCTTGTGTAGCGACCGCTAACAAAAGAGATTACGAAGGAATCGGAGAATATATTGATTTGGGATATATTCCTGCCGAGAAAAACGGAACTTCAGTTTCCAACACATTGGAATATGCTTATGACGACTGGGCAATTGCTCAATTGGCGAAACATTTGGGTGAAACGGAAATTTATAATCAATTCATCAAACGTTCTGAAAATTGGAAAAATAATTTTGATAAATCGAGTGGATTTATGCGTCCTCGCTTGGCTGATGGAAGTTTTAAGAAAGATTTTAATGCTTTAAGCACTCACGGACAAGGCTTCATCGAAGGAAATTCCTGGAATTACAGTTTCTTTGTTCCTCAAAACCCGGATGAATTAATTCAATTAATGGGTGGGAAGAAAAAATTCGCTGCAAAATTAGATAAATTATTCACCATGCATTTGCCAGACGAGTTTTTTGCAGACACCGAAGATATTACAAGAGAAGGAATTATCGGAGGATATGTTCACGGAAATGAACCAGCGCATCATGTAGCTTATTTTTACAATTGGGCAGGGCAACCGTGGAAAACGCAGGCGCAAATTCGTCATATTTTAGAAATGCAATATAAATCAACTCCTGATGGATTGGGCGGAAATGATGATACGGGGCAAATGAGTGCGTGGTATATTTTGAGTTCTCTTGGTTTCTATCCTGTTGCTCCGGGTTCGGAAGATTATGCAATTGGAAGTCCGGCTGTGGATCATGCAATTTTAAATCTGGAAAATGGAAAGACATTTGAAATTGAAGCGGTTAATCAAAGTCCGAAAAATGTGTATGTTCAGAAAATTCTTTTGAATGGAAAGGAAATTAAAAATTTCACATTGAAGCATTCTGATATTATGAATGGTGGAAAATTGAGTTTTTATATGAGTCCTAAAGCTAAAAAATAGTTTTGTTTAAACACTAATTACACGTTTTGCACTAGTTTCACAAATTTTAATTAAAGTGGAATTATCATTTTGAACGAAGCTAAAGCGTGTGAAGAATCTATTATAATTTTCTCGCAGATTTTGCAGATGACGCGGATTTTTTTAAACATAATCATCTGTGAAAATCTGTGAAAAAAACGACTGTAAATTGCAGTCGTTTTTTGTTTTTTTATTAAGTTTTGGCTAAAGCCGATTTGAAACATTTTTAAATGGTTCCTATTGATTTTATATCTGAATTAAAATCTAAAAAACATCCTCTCTTATATTCCTTTTATGGCTTTTGCCCCATTTGGAAAGCGACATGATCACAGGTTTCAGCGTTCGGCTGTAATCTGTTGAAATATATTCTACCACAACCGGTGTTTGCTCGGCATGCACTACTCTTTTCACAAAGCCGTTGATTTCTAAATCTTTCAATTCATTAGATAAAACTTTTGCCGAAATTCCTGTTATCATTCTCTGTAATTCATTAAAACGAACGTTTCCCAATTCCTGTAGAACGATAATAATTTTCAGTTTCCATTTTCCTCCGATGACGTAAATAGCATCTTCCACTGCGGAAAGATTTTCGCTACAATTTGCTCTACAAGGCATTTCAGGAGTTCCAATAATAGTATCGAGTGGATTTTGCATATCATTTAATTTTAACAACTAACCAAAAGGTTACTACTAACCTTTAGTTCACTACTAACTTTTCAAAAGCAAATGTACATAATTTTGCTGAAGAAATTTTAATCATCAAAAAAAATGAAAAACATCCTTCATATTATTTCAAGTCCGAGAACCAAAGGTTCCGCAAGCAGAACATTAGGGACTGCCGTTGAAGAAAAACTACAGGAAGCATATCCTGATCATTCCATTACCACTTTAGATTTACTGAAAACTCCGTTTCCTCATTTGGGCGAAGAGCAGGTAGATTCGTGGTTTATTCCCGCAGAAAACAGAACTCCTGAACAAAATGAAGCGGTAAAAAGATCTGATGATGCGATTGCTCAACTTCACTCATCTGATTTCATTGTTATTTCTGTTCCGATTTATAATTTTGGAATTCCTTCAGCATTAAAAGCTTACATCGATCACATTGCAAGAGGTGGCATGACTTTTCAATATTCGGAAAACGGTTTTGAAGGTTTAGTGAAAAACAAGAAAGCCTATATCGCCGTGGCCAGTGGTTCTGTTTTTTCAGAGGGCGATTATCAGTCGTATGATTTTGTTGTTCCGTATCTAAAAAGCGTGCTTGGTTTCATCGGCATTACAGATGTGAGCGTTTTTCGTGCAGAAGGATTAGGACTTCCGCATCTTCAGGAAACTGCTCTTGAGAAAGGAATTGAAAGCATTGTGATTGCTTAATTAATTGTTAGATCATTTTTCTCTCGCAGATCAAACAGATTTAGCTGATGATTGTGTAAAAAATCTACGTCATCTACAAAATCTGCGAGAGAAATAAATAGGTTTTAGCTAAAGACAATTTTTTGTTTTAAACTAAGAAAACGGGCTAAAGCCCGTTTCTATTGATATAATTATTCTAGTATCATTTATTCCTGAACTTCAAAAAGCAAACGCTCTCCAAATTTCTGCTCGTATATTTTCCCATTTTCGTAAACCAGATTTCCGTTGACAAAAGTATGAGTAACTTTAGAATGGAAATTCATTCCTTCCAATGGACTCCAGCCGCATTTGTAAAGAAGATTTTCTTTTTCAACCGTCCAGTTTTCATTTAAATCAACTAAAACTAAGTCTGCTTTATAGCCTTCTTTAATGAAACCTCTTTTTTCAATTCTGAATAAAATCGCAGGATTATGAGCCATTTTTTCCACAATTCTTTCTAAAGAAATTTTTCCGTTTTTATAATTTTCCAGCATTACCACCAAAGAATGTTGTACCAAAGGTGCTCCGGAAGGACATTTTAGATAGGTATTCTGCTTTTCTTCCCAAGTGTGAGGCGCGTGATCGGTTGCAATCACATCAATTCTGTCGTCCAACAATGCCTCCCAAAGTCCGTCTTTGTCCTTTTGCGTTTTTACAGCAGGATTCCATTTAATCAACCCTCCTCTTGTCTCGTAATCTTCATTCGTGAACGTTAAATGGTGAACACAAACCTCTGCCGTAATTTTTTTATCTTTTAATGGAATATCATTTCTGAAAAGTTCCGTTTCCTTCGCTGTTGACAAATGGAAAACGTGAAGTCTTGCTCCCGTTTTTTTAGCCAACTCAATTGCTTTTGAAGAAGATTTATAACAAGCCTCTTCACTTCTGATCAAATGGTGAAATTTCACAGGAATATCTTCACCGTATTCATCAACATATTTTTGGGTATTGGCTTTAATCGTCGCTTCATCCTCACAATGAACGGCAATCAGCATTTTTGTATTGCTGAAAATATTTTCCAAAGTTTCAGGATTGTCAACCAACATATTTCCTGTAGAAGAACCCAAGAATAATTTAATTCCCGGAACATTTCTAGGATTGGTTTTCAAAACCTCTTCCAGATTATCATTCGTTCCGCCCATCATAAAACCGTAATTGGCAAAAGATTTCTGAGCAGCAATATCATATTTATCCGCCAGTAATTCCTGAGTTACTGCATTGGGAACGGTATTCGGCTGTTCAATAAAACTTGTGGTTCCGCCTGCAATTGCAGAACGTGATTCAGACTCAATATCACCTTTATGCGTTAAACCTGGCTCACGGAAATGCACCTGATCATCAATTACTCCCGGCAAAAGATATTTTCCCCCACCATCAATAATCTGGTCTGCATCTTCGGAAATTTGGGAATCTATTTTGGAAATTAAATCATTTTCAATTAAAATATCACCCTCAACGATCTTTCCTTCGTTGACGATTTTTACGTTTTTGATTAAGGTCTTCATTTTTTACTTTTTAAATATTGGATGCTTAAACCACAGTCCTGTTCAACTGCCAACTTTGTCAAAGTTTTGAACTTTGACAAAGTTTTTCAAAATTAAGGTTTATGAATGAATTTTTATGTCACCAATAAAAAATCAATTTCTAAATATTTACATTTGCATAAAAATTTCACATTTTGTATAAGAAATTATTAGGACAGACAATTATCTACGGGATTGGAGCAATAGCGCCAAGAATTATTTTATTCATCCTAAATCCACTTTTAATTTATAAGATTCCCAACGAAGGTTTTGCGATTTTTACTCAGCTTTATGCATGGATTTCTTTTGTGAACATCATCCTTTCTTTCGGTTTTGAAACAGCCTATTTTAGATTTTCTGCCGAAGAAAACAATGAAAAGAAAACCTTTAATACTTCGTTTTGGTTTCTGTTTTCAACGTCTACCCTTTTCTTAGCATTATGTTATTTATTCAACCAACCCATTGCCGATTATGCAGATTATCATGACAATCCTGAATACATCAAATGGTTTGCTTTGATTGCATTTTTCGACAATTTATTGGTTATCCCATTTGCATGGTTACGTTTTCATAATAAACCTATAAAATATTCTACGGTAAGAATTGTTCAGTCTACATTTCAGGCGATTTTTACGGCAGCATTATTCTTTTGGATCCCTCAAAGTGTTTCAAAAAGCTTTGGCTTAGATCAAAACGTAGACTTTCCATTTTTTAGCAATTTAGCCGGAAGTGCCTTAGGATTTTTGCTATTGTTTCCTATTATATTAAAGGTAAGATTCCAGTTTGTGACTTCATTATTCAAAAGAATGATCAAATATTCCTTCCCTTTGATGTTGGCGGGTTTTGCTTTCATGGTTAATGAAAATTTCGACAAATCTATTCAGAGAGGTCTTATTTCTGACGAAGAAGCCGGAGCTTACGGAGGTTGTTACAAACTAGCTGTATTGATGACCTTATTCGTAACAGCTTACAGAATGGGAATCGAACCTTTCTTTTTCAAACAAATGGATAAAGGCGATGCCAAAAACACCTATGCTAAAGTCGCTGAATATTTCGCCTTTTTTGCCTGTGCGGTAGCTTTAGGAATTATTGCTAATATTGAATGGCTGAAAGGCGTTTTCATCCCAAATAAATCGTATTGGATTGCCATAGATATTATTCCGATTATTGTTGTTGCTAATCTCTGCTTCGGAATTTATTACAATTTTTCAACTTGGTATAAAGTGACGGACAGAACAAGCGTGGGAACTATAATTTCGTGGATCGGAGCGGGTATAAATATCGCTTTCAACTTCCTGGCATTGAAATATTATCATAGCATGATCGGCTCTGCATGGGCAACTTTCGGAGCGTATGTCATCATGATGATTGTATCTTATATATTAGGTCAAAAGTATTATCCTATACCTTATAGAATGAAGAAAATGTCTTTCTTCTTATTATTGTTAGGAGTTTTTAGTTTTATTATTGTGAAATACTTAAACTATAATATTCTGACAAGTAATTTGCTGTTCTTAATTTTTGTTGGAATTTTAGTGTATTCCGAAAAAGATATGATTTTATCAAGAATCAGGAAGAATTAAACTTTGGTCTTTGTTTTGCTGCTTAAACAAAGCTGTTCGAATGTAAACAAATATTTAAAAAGATATTAATCATACCACAGCAAAGGTTTTAATTATTATCTTTAACCTAGATATTAAAACTAACTAATAAAAAACTCTTTTTTATAATTTATGAAAATTATTGTTCCTATGGCTGGACGTGGTTCCAGATTACGTCCGCATACATTAACCGTTCCAAAACCTCTTATTCCCATTGCCGGAAAGCCAATTGTTCAAAGATTAGTTGAAGATATTGCTAAAGTTGCAGGAGAAGAAATTGAAGAAGTAGCTTTTATCATCGGAGATTTTGGTGATGAAGTTGAAAAATCTTTATTGCAAATTGCTGAAAGATTGGGAGCAAAAGGAAGTATTTATCATCAGGAAGAAGCTTTGGGAACAGCACATGCTATAAAATGCGCAGAGCAATCGATGACAGGAAATGTTGTTGTAGCTTTTGCGGATACTCTTTTTAAGGCAGATTTTACTTTAGATACTAATTCAGACGGAGTAATTTGGGTGAAAAAAGTAGAAGATCCTTCTGCTTTTGGTGTTGTTAAATTAGATGATTACGGTTTCATTACAGATTTTATAGAAAAACCTCAGACTTTTGTTTCCGACCTTGCGATTATTGGAATTTATTATTTCAACTCAGGCGAAAAACTGATGTCTGAAATTAATTTTATCATGGATAATGATATTAAAGTTGGAGGCGAATATCAGCTTACAACCGCATTAGAAAATCTTCGTCAGAAAGGAGCAAAATTCTCTCTGGGTAAAGTAGATGACTGGATGGATTGCGGAAACAAAAACGCAACCGTAGAAACAAACAGCAAAATTTTAGCATACGAAACAGAGGAAATGTCTCATTTCCCGGCTTCTGCTGTTATTGAAAATTCTTTGATCATTCAGCCTTGTTTTATTGGTGAAAATGTGAAGATTTCCAACTCAAAAGTTGGGCCTGGTGTTTCTTTGGGAAATAACACGGTTGTTGTAAACTCAAATATCGAAAATTCTTTGATTCAGGAAAATACAACGATCAACCACGGAAATCTTTCGAATTCTATGATCGGAAATTCTGCACAGTATTTCGGTGTTGCAAGGGAAATTTCATTAGGTGATTATTCAGTTTTGGATTTTTTATCTAAATAATTGATTATTTTCATTTAATTACCATATATTCAGACCACACAAAACATTTTGTGTGGTTTGGCGTTAATATTGCACCTTATTTTATCAATTGAAAAGAAAAAACACATGAAAAATTGGATACCTTTAGTATTGTTATTGCTCGTTTTATCTTCATGTAAAACCAGAAATGCTGCCAAAAACAACAATGGCAACATTGTCGACAGCACCGTTGTGAATAACAATAACAACAATCCAAAAGATGCAAACGAACCGGTAAGAGATAAACTTAATTTTTACCAAAACGTTCTTATTCCGCCAAAATTCGATCAGATAAAAATCAACAGTAAAGTAAATGTTGAGACAGGAAGTTTTATTCCGACGCTTGATGCTACTATTTATATTGAAAATAATAAAAAGGTTTGGATGAATCTTCAGGCGTTATTCATCAACGTGGCAAGAGGAATTGCAACTCCCGATGGTGTAAAAGGTTTCGACAGAACAAATAAATCTTATATTGATTCTGATTTTGATTATCTAAATAAACTGTTAAATGTAAATTTCATTGATTATAAATCGTTGGAAAAAATTTTAATGGGAAGAACTTTCGTAAAAATCAGCGACTCGCAATTTACTTTGACTAAAAATGCGCAGGGTTACAAAATGGTTTCCAACGGAACTCAAAAAATAGAAACTGATGAAAAGAAAAGAGAGTATAAAATTTCTCTGCAATATGACGAAAATTATGATTTGCTGGATGTAAATTTAAAAGACGTACTTTCCTCAGATGAGCTCGAAATTTCTTACAGCAACTGGGATGTTTTTAATGAAATTCGTCTTCCAAAAAATGTTAAAATAATTATAAAAGGTTCAAAATCGAGCCAAATCTTATTAGAAAATACGAAATTTGACTTTTCGAGGATGGAAACAGCCTATTCTGTACCATCTAGTTACAAGAAAATTGAGATTAAATGATTAAAAAATTTAGCTTTTTAATAGGTATTTTATTGTTTGGACTGAACCACGCACAAAGTGGTAGGAAAGAGCAATTACAAAAACAAAATGCTGATCTTAAAAAACAAATTGCACAAATAAATACAGATTTAGCGAAAACAAGAAGCGAATCTAAACTTTCGGTTGCCTATCTTGACAATATAAACAAGAAGTTGCAGCTTAGAGAAAAGGTATACAATAATACCCAAAAGGAAAAGAGATTTATCGAAGACGATATTTATCTTAAACAACTTGAAATCAACAAACAAAATAAAGAATTAGCAGTTCTGAGAAAGAACTACGCTGACGTTTTGGTGAAAGCATATAAAAATAAAGGGGTACAAAATAAAGTAACCTTTATTCTTTCTGCCAAAAATATGGGAGAAGCCATCAGAAGAGTACAATATCTAAAGCAATATTCTGATTATCAAGATAAAAAAGCAGCTGAAATTTCGAATGCAGCAGCTCAAATCAAGAAGACCATTGCTCAGAGACAGAACTCAATGAAGGAGAAAGAAAATCTTTTGGTAAACCAACAGAAAGATTTGAAAACTATCAGTGTTGAAAGAGTTCAAAAAGAACAATTGGTCGCTGAATTCAAGAAAAACGAAACAAAATTAGCTGGAGAATTAAAGCAAAAGCAAACTCAGTCTAAAGCTTTAGAAGGACAAATCAGATCTATTATTGCTGAAGAGATCAGAATTGCAAAAGCTGAGGAAGAGGCAAGAAAAAAAGCTGAAGCGGAGAAAATTCGTTTAGCAAAAATCGCAGCTGAAAGAGAAAAAGCTAGAATTGAAGCAGAAGCAAAAGCAAGAGCGGAAGCTTTAGAAAAAGAAAGATTATTGGCAGAAGCAGAAGCGAAAAGAGCAACCGAGCTAGCAGCGAAAAGAGCTGAAGAAGAAAGAAAAAGAAATGAAGAGGCAAAAAAAGCTGAAGCAACTGCAAGAGACGAAGCAAGAAAAGTAGCCGCCAAAAAAGCATCTGATGAAGCTAACGCAAGAGCTAAAGAAGCAGCGGATAAATTGGCTTCGGCAAGAGCAGCAGAAGCGGCATTGGCTAAGAAAAAAGAAGATGATAAAAAAGTAGCAGAAACAAAAGCAATGACAAGCTACGGAGTTACAACAGTAGCAGGAAGCAACTTTGCAGATGCAAGAGGAAGATTGGGCTATCCGGCAGATAAAGTGGGGCAAATTACCCACCGTTTCGGAAGACAGCCACACCCTGTATTTAAAAATATCTACGAAGAAAATAACGGTATAAAAATATCAGTGCCTTCAGGTACACGTGCAAAGTCTGTATTCCCGGGAACGGTGTCATCTGTATTAGCCAACAGCGACGGAACCAAAACGGTTATGCTAAAACATGGTAACTATTTTACCATCTATTCCAACTTGGGAAGTGTGAGCGTTTCTAAAGGTCAGCAGGTATCGGCAGGTACTCCGGTTGGGGTGATTGGTCAGGATTTCGACGGATCATATACCCTTGATTTCCAGGTATGGAACGGAACTACGCCAGTTGATCCATTAGGTTGGGTTTCTTATTAAAAAAAGGTTTAACTTTGCAAAAAAATCAGCAATGAATACATTAACAATACTTGCCTTATCTTGGCAACATATCTTAATCGTGGCAATACTTCTTGTATTACTTTTCGGAGGTAAAAAAATTCCGGAATTAATGAGAGGTGTGGGGTCTGGGATTAAAGAATTCAAAGATGCAGTAAAGGAGGAAGACAAACCTGGCGCTGAGAATAAAAATTCTTCAACGAACAACAACAATCCTACTAGCAACTAAAAAAATTCTTTTTACCCGATGAATTTTACTGAGACTGCATGGAAAGTCTTCAATCAAAGTATTGAAGATTATCACGTGTCTGATGATGTTAATACTCTAATTAATAACCCGTTCGAAAAAGACAGTTTGGAACGAATTTTGTATGCAAAGAACTGGATTGATACCGTTCAATGGCATTTGGAAGATATTATTAGAGATGAGAACATAGATCCTACTGAAGCTCTTGCATTAAAGAGAACCATAGATGCCTCGAATCAAAAAAGAACTGATTTGGTGGAATTTATAGACAGTTGGTTTCTGGAAAAATATAAAAATAGTACTACTAAATCTGAAGCAAAGATTAATACGGAAACACCTGCATGGGCTGTAGACAGATTATCGATACTTGCATTAAAGGTTTATCACATGTCATTAGAAGCAAATAGAGAATCTGCTTCAGAAGAACATCGTGCCAATTGCCAGGCAAAGCTCGATGTACTTTTAATGCAAAAAGAAGATCTATCAACTTCTATTAATCAGTTGCTTACTGATATTGAGAACGGTGACGTTAAGATGAAGGTATACAAACAAATGAAAATGTATAACGATGAAAGTCTTAACCCAATCCTTTATCAAAAGGGGCAAAAATGAAACGAATACTTTTTCTCGGAATATTATTAATACTCAGTTATTCTTGTGCATCGGAAAAACCAAATTTTTCTCCGTTGTCGAACAGCTTTTATAGTGAATCTAAAGGAGATTCCAACAGCGGCAAGAAAAGCATTAATATCAATATTAAAGAAAATGTAAATGCTTCTGAGATTTCTAATCTGATCTCTACTTTTCCTAAATTTAAAAATGGCGACGTAAACGAAGAAGTAACGGGCTTAAAATACAGCCTGCAAAATTATCTTTATGCAATCGATGCCGGAAACGTTTCAGGAAAAAACAGAGCAATTAAAAGTTTCGAAAAATCTTATAAAAAGATTCAAAAAATAAGACAGCGTCTTAACAAAGATGACGATGAGGTTCTTAACAGATATTTGGTGAGATTAAAAACCAATATCAACGTTATCGAAGATTCTTTAAAGGGAAATTAAAAACTAATTTAGGCTAATTAATGATTAAAATTCAGGCGGAGGCTAACGTTCCTACGGAACATGGCACTTTCCGAATGATTGCTTTTTCCGAAGACGAAACTGACTGGATGCCGCACATGGCAATTATCGCCGAAAATACAGATTTTTCTAAACCTGTAAATGTACGCTTCCACTCAGAATGTATTACCGGAGAAGTTTTCCATTCAAAAAAATGTGAATGTGGGCAGCAATTAGACGCTGCTATGAAATATATCCATGAAAATGGAGGGATTATCATTTATCTTCGTCAGGAAGGGCGAAATATTGGGATAATAAATAAATTGAAGGCGTATTCATTACAGGAAAAAGGATTTGATACTGTAGAAGCCAATTTAAAGCTTGGACTTCCTGCAGATGACAGAAACTTTGGAGTAGCGATTGAAATTCTAAATCTTTTGGACGTAAAAGATATTAATCTTTTAACCAACAATCCTGAAAAGGTAAAGTATGTTACAGAAAGTAATGTACATCTTAATTCAAGAGTTCCGTTGCAAATTCCGGCTAATGAAATAAGCAAAGGATATTTACAGACAAAGAAAGATTATTTTGGTCATTTATTGGATGACAATGATAATTAAAAATAATAAAAAGCAAAATCCCTGAAGAAATTTTCTCCAGGGATTTTTTAATTATAAAAAACTGAAAAGATATACTAATTAATTTGCTTTAGTAACCGGTACATTAGAATCATTTAATCCGTAGTACTTAATTACAGCATTGTAATCACTTGTATCAACTGTATTTGTACCTTTAGCAGCACTTGCAGGAACTAATACAATTCTGAAAGTCTGACTATTTAAATATGTACTTGCTTCAGCACTAGAAAGTGTACTAGGATCAACACCGTCAGTATAAATTTCTACTTGCTGAGAACTGAAAAGGAAGTTATAGTCTAACTCTCTCCCTCCTGATAAGTAATAAGTCTTAGGAATCAGTTGCCATCCGTTACCTTGTGCAACATCTCTTCTATATACTAAAACAACATCACTATTGCTGATGTTAAGAGGTTCAATATGTCCATAGTTATTTGAGCTGTTTAAATTCACATTTACATCTCTCACTTTAGAATAAGTGTCACCATCCCCAACCACATTATCATTATTATCACAGCTAAATATAAATAAGCTTACAAAAGCTAGTAGTAAAACTGGAAGAAATTTTTTCATTTTATAAAAGTTTTATTTATTATTTATAAACCGTATTCAAATCATATACCAAAAGTTTCAAAAACATTGTTTTCATCAATTTTTTTAATTGTATTTTTGTTCTTATTCAAAAAATTATGAAGAAACTGGTTTATACTTCCCTCTTTATTTTCTTATTGGTAGGTTCAAAGATCAATGCTCAATATCAGCCCAAAAACATTTCTGAAGAAGATTTGAAAAAGGCCAATCAATGGGTAGATACAACATACAAAAATCTATCTCAAGACGAAAAACTGGGACAGCTCTTCATTGTAGCTCTTTACACTAACAAAGGTGAAAATGAGATCAATACCGTAAGAAACATCGTTGTCAACGATAAAATCGGTGGATTGATTCTGATGCAGGATGATGCCGCAAGAGAAATCAATTTGGTGAATGAGTTTCAGCAAAAATCCAAAGTTCCGTTAATGATCGGGATGGATGCCGAATGGGGCGTTTTCCAGAGAATTGCAACGGCTCACAAATATCCTTGGGCAATGACGTTGGGAGCCATTCAGGATAAGAATTTAATCGAGCAGATGTCTGCCAAAATAGCAGAAGACTGCCACAGAATGGGCATCAACTGGGATTTTGCGCCAGTTGTTGATGTTAATACAAACCCCAACAACCCGATTATCGGAAACAGAAGTTTCGGTTCTGAAGTAAATAATGTCATCAGCTCTGCCCTAGCTTACTCTAATGGGCTTCAGAAAAATAATATTTTAGCGGCAATCAAACACTTTCCAGGGCATGGTGATACGAGTACCGATTCTCATTTAGATTTGCCTGTCGTTTCGCACCAAGCTGAAAGATTAAACAATATTGAATTAGCTCCCTTCAAAGCTTTGATGGATAAAGGAATCGGTGGTGTAATGGTGGCACATTTGTATGTTCCGTCGTTGGAATCGGCGAAAGGAATTCCGGCTTCGGTTTCTAAAAATATTATTACAGGCTTGCTGAAAGAAAAATTAGGTTTCAAAGGATTGATCATTACCGATGCTCTAAACATGGGCGCTGTAGCTAACAAATACAATCCTGGAGAACTGGATGCAATGGCTTTCAAAGCTGGAAATGATATTATGTTGTTTTCACAAGGTGTGGCAAGTGGTAAAAAATTAATTCAAAAAGCAATTGACAACGGAGAAATTTCACAATCGAGAGTTGAGGAAAGTGTAAAGAAAATTCTTTTAACCAAATACTATTTAGGTTTAAATCACTACACTCCGAAAAATCCTGAAAATATTAATTCAGACTTAAATAATGATTCTCATAAAGTTTTAGTTCAGAACTTATATTCAAATGCTTTAACTTTATTGAAGGATGAGAAAAAACTACTTCCATTAAAAGGAAAACAAATTTATTATGTTCCTTTGGAAGAAGCACCTTATCAAACTTTCGCGAATCAATTAGGTTCAAATATAATTATTAAAAAAGCGAATGAAATCAATACAATTCCTGCTAATTCTACGGTAATTGTCGGTTTACACAAAGATAATTCTACAGCTTATAAATCTTACAAAGTTTCGGATGCTTCAAAAAAAATTTTAACTGATTTAACAAAGAAGCAAAATATTATTCTAAATGTTTTCGGAAGTGCTTACGCATTAAAAGATATTGATATTTCAAAAATTTCAACCGTTTTGGTTTCTTACGAAAACAATGAAGACTCTATGAATGCAACAGCCGATGCATTGAACGGAAAAACAAAAATCTGGGGCAGACTTCCTGTCTTGGTAAATGATAAATTAAAGGCAGGAATGGGAATCGATTTGAATCCAACTGCGAAATAACGTGTAAATTCAAAAGTATTTAACACATCAAAACAACAGTAAACTAATGAAAATAGGCATACTTTGCTATCCAACATACGGCGGAAGCGGAATTGTGGCAACCGAATTGGGAATGTCGCTGGCCAACAAAGGCTACGAAGTTCACTTCATCAGCAACGCACTTCCTGCAAGATTAGACATCACCAACCCGAATATTTTTTTCCATAGAGTAAATGTTCAGACCTATCCACTTTTCCAATATCAGCCTTATGATATTGCGTTGAGCTCGATGATTTACCGTGTTGTGAATCTTTACAAGCTTGATTTACTTCACGCACATTACGCGATTCCTTACGCTTATGCGGCGTTTACGGCAAAGCAAATGTTGCAGGAAGACAACAACGATATTCCTTTGGTGACGACACTTCACGGAACAGACATTACTTTGGTTGGTCAACATCCGAGTTACAAACACGCGGTAGAATTCTCTATCAATCAATCAGATGCGATTACTTCCGTTTCTGAAAGCTTGAAAAGAGATACGTTGCAATTCTTTAAAATCAAAAAAGAAATTCAGGTGATTACCAATTTCATCGATAATTCTGAATTTGATGAATGCAATGAATGTCAGAGAACACAATTTGCAAATCCAGACGAAAAAATCCTTATTCACGTTTCGAATTTACGTCCGGTAAAACGTGTGGATGAAGTTTTACAGATTTTCAAAAATGTTGAGAAAAAGGTAAAATCGAAATTAATTATCATCGGTGAAGGTCCTGATATGGAGAAAATCAATCAGTTTTTGGAAGAAAATCCTGAATTGATTTCAAAAATCCGTTTGCTTGGAAAAGTGAATGATTTATATAGAATTCTTCAGCTTTCAGACGTCTTTTTATTGCCTTCTGAGCAGGAAAGTTTTGGTTTGGCGGCGTTGGAAGCGATGGCGGCAAACACTCCGGTTATCAGTTCAAATGCGGGTGGAATTCCGGAAGTTAATATCCAAGGAGAAACAGGGTTTTTGGCAGAAATAGGAAACGTGGAAGCGATGAGTAATTATTGTATCAAATTATTGAGCAATGATGAACTTTTAACCGAAATGAAGAAAAATGCGAAAGAACAAGCGATAAAATTCGATTTAAAAAACATTCTTCCTATATATGAAGAAATGTATAGAACAACGATCGAAAACTTTAAAAAAGAGTTGACAAAAGTGTAGTAGTTCCGCTATATTTGTGTTAACTCATGACGGAAAAATTACTTCAATATCTTTGGAATTTTAAGATTTTCAAACATTTTGACTTCAAGGATATTGAAGGAAATTTCGTTGAAATAATAGATTTTGGCAAATGGAATACCAATTCCGGTCCGGATTTTCTATCAGCAAAAATTAAAATCAACAATATTATTTTCGCTGGTAATATTGAACTTCATGTAAAATCTTCCGACTGGATTTTTCACAATCATTCTCTCGATCCGAATTATCAAAACATTATTCTTCATGTTGTTTTTCAAAATGATTGCGAGATTGATGAACTCAACAATAAAAATATCCCAACATTAGAATTAAAAAATCATATTGATGAAAACGTTGTCTGGAAATATGAAAAATTGATAAGCGGAAATCAGTTTATTCCTTGTGAAAGTATTTTTGATTCAGATAAAATTCCTATCAACTTTCATGAAGAAAATGTCCTGAAAAAGCTGGAAGAAAAATCGCTGGAATTTGAGAGTAATTTAAAACAGTTTAAAAATAATTTTGAAGCCGTTTTGTTTCATTCTCTCGCCTACTCTTTTGGTTTAAAAGTGAATGCTTTTATTTTTAAACAAATTGCAGAAAGTATTGATTTTAATATCATTCTTAAAATTCAACAAAATCAAACCCAGCTTGAAGCTTTATTTTTCGGAATTTCCGGCTGGCTGGAAAATTCACAAGATGAACAAATGAAAATCTGGAAACGCGAATTTGATTTTATTAAAGCTAAATTCAATATTTCCGATTTAAAAATTCACCCTAAATTTTTAAGATTACGACCTCCGAATTTCCCGACGATTCGTTTGTCACAACTGGCAAATCTTTATTTTCAGCATCAGAATTTATTCTCGAAAATTATTCATGCTAAAAATTCAGAACAATTATTTGAAATTTTTAAAGATATAAAAGCTTCAGAATATTGGGATAATCATTTTAATTTCGATAAAATTTCACCCGTCGATCAACCTAAAATTCTGACTAAAGATTTTATTGAATTAATTATTTTAAATACGATTTTACCTTTAAAATATA
>DKLU01000176.1:0-8330 GCA_002455915.1 Chryseobacterium sp. UBA6632 | reverse complement strand
ATAAAAATCTTTCGGCTGAAAAAAATTCAGTTATTGATGATTGGAAAAAACTGGGTTTGAAGTTTAAGACCGCTTTGGAAAGTCAGAGCTTGATTTATCACTTCAAAAATTCATGTGAAGAAAAAAATTGCTTAAATTGCGGTATTGGATTTAAACTTTTAAAAGAATCTTCAAATGCTAGATAATATCCGCCACAAAATGGAAAGAGAATGGTTTGGTGTTCTTACGAGAACGGGCGCTAAACTGGGAATTCCTGTTTCGAAATTAAGAATATTTTTCATCTATTCTACATTTGCAACGGCTGGTTTTTTCTTTTTAATTTATCTTGGTTTAGCATTTACATTGTGGATCAAAGATATGTTTATCACAAGACGTCCTAACGTTTTTGACCTTTAATCATGGAATTTTTACAAATCACTTCTCCTGACGATTACAGAGTTCAGGAAATTTTTGACTCTTATTGTTCGACTTTTCCGGAAGATGAGCGACGAGATTGGAATAAATTATCCACCCTTTTTGCAAATCCGAAAGTGAAAATAATTTCGATTCTGCATGAAGCTCAAAACGTTGGTTACCTCATCATTTGGGAATTATCAGATTTTACTTTTGTGGAACATTTTGAAGTTTTCCCACAATTCAGAAGTCAGAAATTGGGTTCTTATATTACTGGTTATTTATTTGAAAATTATGCGAGAATTATTTTAGAAATCGAGCCAGAACATTTGGGCGATGACGCAAAAAGACGATATGCTTTTTATCAACGAAATGGATTTAATTTAATTGATGAAATGTATGTTCAACCGAGTTATGGCGAAGGTAAAAAACCTTTGGATCTTTGGTTGCTGGCCAATTATTCTCCTGAAAATTTAGAAGAAATTAAAGATGAAATCTACGATGTAGTTTATCATTAAAAATATAAATCCGAAGCGCAAAACTTCGGTTTTTTTTATACTTAAATCTTTACGGTTTATAAAATCATTAATTCACTTCATACTCCAATTTAATCGTAATACTCGCTTCTTTATCTTTCGAAGCCGTATTAAAAGTTCCGCCATAAGAATAGTCTTCATTAGAATTCGGAGCAGTGATTTGGATAACCCCCATTGTTGCTTTTTTCAGATTTCCTAAGCTACTTCCAGAGTTTTCAGCAATTTTTTCGGCACGTTCTTTTGCATCCTTTGTGGCGGAAGCGATCATTTCCTGTTTTACCGTCGCCAGTTTTGTATAAAAATAACTTGGGGAAGAAGAGGTAAATTCAATTCCGCGATTGATAATTTCTGTGATATTTCTGGAAAGATTTTCTATTTTCGCGACTTCTTTACTTTCAATAGAAACTGTTTGGGTTAAATTATATCCAGAAAACTCGTTCTGAATCGTATTACCGTTAGCATCCGTACTATTTCTGAATTGTTTCTGAATGTCAACCGAAGAAAAAACAATTTCACTTTGCTTCACACCTTTTGACAGCAGGTAGTCATTAATGGCTTTTCGATCTAAAGCCAACTCGTCGTAGGCAGATTTAAGGTCGTAATTATTTTTAGAGAAACTTCCAGACCACGTAATCAGATCGGAAGTAAATGGTTTGGTTCCCAAACCCGTCACAGAAATTGTATTTTCAGATTTATTTCTGTTTTTAATGGCGCTTCCTAACAGCCCCAGACCAATGACAAAGCCAAGAGCTGCGATGGCAATAGCGATGATATTTTTGTTCATTATAACTTTTTGATTTATTTGTAATTACAAATCCATATCAATTTCTATTCCAAATTTTAAGATTTTATTAACATTTAGCGAGTTACTTTTCTCGTCTTTAACCTTTCAACATAAATAGGAATGACTTCTTCCATTTTCAACAAAACTCCTGATAAATTTTTCGCTTTTACATACGTTATTACGAAAGGTTTTTCCACAAAAGAAAACTCTATAAATTCGGAGATTTTATCCTGTGGAATTCCTGCTTTTACAAAATAATCATCATCTACCCGATCCCGAATCCATTTGATATGTTCCTGAAGATCATCATATCTGTACTGCCGTTTTTGCCGCCTTGCTTTTCCGCTGATTAAATCATAAGCACCTTGCACGTTGAGCTGACCTAAAAGAATGGGTAAAAGAACCTGTTTCACCTCCGCAGGTTTTTCACGCATTTTTCCTTCCGGTTGCGGAAGTCCTACCGCATCACGCACCGCTTCCCCTTTATTTACCCTCGCAGCTGATCTCGAATCTGTTTCCAAATCACCTGTCGGTTTTTTGGCAACTTTTACCTCTTCAATCACTTCAGGAATTTTAATGAGAACAATCGATATGGGCGCGCTCATACCATCGGAGGGAACTCTTCCGGAAACTCTTTCATAACCTTCTTTTACAAATCTGATTTCATCATTTACCGAGGCTTTCAAAGAAAATTCACCGGCAGCATTACTATAGGATTTGATATCTGTTTTGATATTGATCACGGTGACATTTGCAAGATTAATTCCATTATCATCTGTAATTTTCCCGGTGATTGTTTGCTGACAAAAAATAAAATTGAATACAAAAAGCAGGAAAAGAAAAATAAATTTTCCTCCTAAATACGATCGATATTTTATATTAAAATTCAATTAATTTTAAATTTTATTGGTTCTGTTATACAAAGCAAACGCGGTTTTCAGTTCCGATTCAATTTCTACAATATTAAAAGTTTTCCTGTATTTTTTTGCCAATTGACGGGTATCATTTGCATAAATAAGAAAATGATCAATCTGTTCTTCGTTAAGCCCGTAAGATGTCAGAAAATTTAAATTTATTTTCTGTTTTACCTCATTAATGAAGTTCTTTGTTTCGTTATAAGTAGGTTTTGTAATTTTAGGCTCAGTAGCTTTTTTCACCAATCCTTTTGCTACTTTGAAAACTCCAAAAAGATCAACCTGTCCTGCACTGAAATCATGCCCTTTAAAAGTTTTAGAGACCTCATTTGTTGGCAAAGACTCATTTAATGGACTTCTCATATAATCGCCCAAGCCGGCTTTTACTTTTACCAAATCTTTTGCATCACCAAATCTTTTACTATCCAATGCTAAATTTCCAGTCATTTTTTTCTCAATTTTAACTTCCTGAATTAAAGTCTCTGCACGAAGCAGCAAAACATTCATTGAACTTGAAATATTATCTTTCGTAACTTTTCTGTCGGTTCGATAATAAGAATCTTTTACAAATCGTACTTCATCATTTTCATTCGCATCAATGGTAAAATTTCCGAAATTGTCCGAATAAGAATTCTGATTGGTTCTTATATTTTTAATTAAAACAGAGCTCAGTCCTATTCCGTTTTCGTCAATAATCTTTCCGTTAATTTTCTGTTGCGAAAATATATTAATACAAAACAGGAGTAATATAAATAGTATACATCTTGATTTCATGGCTATCTTTTGTCTAAACAAATATAAGTCTATTTCTGCGTTTTCGGAGCTCTGTACGAGGCAATTCTTGTTAAAACGGCTCTTTGAAATCTCATTAAATCCTGATCGCTGCAAAATCCGTATTTTAAGATTTTTTTTCTTTCAAATCCTACCAAAGCATATCTTATAAAGTTTTGAATCTCTGCTTTTTCAAGCTGCAGATCGGTGAAATACTGCTCACCCAAACTTTTAATCAGATAATCGGTAAAATCTATATCATCCCATTTATCTTTTATCTTTCCAATAGAAAATCCTTGCCCTTTTGGCTGAACAAACTCACCTGGTCTTGCGGCAAGAACTCTGGGATCCGACTTTTGAACGATGTACCGATCAATATCATTACGCAGCTTTTGCACTTTTTTAGGCGCACCGTACGTTTTTGAATCTATTTTTAAATCTCCTGTTAATCCTTTTTTTACTTCAACCTCTTCTATCGTCGCCAAAGATCTTATCAGGCTAATATTCAAAGGGGAAGAAACATTTTCAGAGGTAATTTTTTTATTAAAACGTTCGTATCCTGTCTTTACCAAACGTAACTCGTCGCCATTCTTTGCAAGAATCATAAAATGACCGTCTTTATTGGTAGTTGCCCGTTCATCCGTTCGGATATTGATTACAATAACATCCGGCATTTCTATTTTTTCTTCAGTAGTCACTTTACCGAAAATATAATCCTGAGCCGAAATATTAATGAATAATATGTTAAATAACAGAAAAAATAGTTTTATTTTCACGAATAGTTTTTATTACGCAAAACTAAAGCAATTTTCAGACGTTCATTGAAGTTTAACCACAGTTAACGCATTTTGGGAATTCTTTTAGAAATTTACTGCTTCAACTGTTAAATAGTGAATTAAAATTGTTAAAATTTACGTCAAATTTTAGCTAACTTGCACCTTCAATTCTATCAAAAAATGCAAAATTCTTATACAGTTATCAATGCTTCCGCCGGCTCTGGGAAAACCTATGCGCTTGTGCAAAGGCTTTTGATGATCTGTCTTCGATATCCTAATCAACAACATTCCATCAGAAATATTTTAGCGTTGACTTTTACCAACAAGGCGGCGAATGAGATGAAGGAAAGAATTTTATCATGGTTAGGCAACTTTTCCGCAGATAATTTCGCTGAAAACGGAGATCTTAAGAATATTCAGAAAGCGTTTGAAGAAGAAGGTTTAAAAATTACGATTGATGAACTTCATCTTCGTTCTAAAAAAATGTTGGATTATATTCTCCACAATTATTCCACATTAAATATCGGAACGATCGACCGTTTTAATTCCCGTTTGGTAAGAAGTTTTTCCTACGAATTAGGTTTAGCGAAAAATTTCAATCTGGAAATTGAAGCAGAACCTTTCTTAATTGAAGCTGTGGATAAAATGCTTGATCAAATTGGTGAAAATGAAACAATATCCAATTCTTTCATGGATTATGTGGATTATAGTCTTGAAAATAATGAAAGGATAAATTTAAATAAAAACCTTTACGATTCGGCGAAGGAATTTGTAAAAGACATTCATTATGAACATCTTAAAAACAACAAAGATTTCGACAATACGAATTATGAAAATATAAAAAACCTGCTTCGAAAAGAAATTTTCGAATTAAAAAAAAATTCTCGAGAAATTGCACAAGCAGCAATTTCTGATATTCACAATCAAAACTTGGAAATCACAGATTTTTCAGGAGGAAAAACCGCAGGAATAGGAGCTTTCTTCGTAAGCTTTTTGAAAGATGAGAAGCCAACTCTTCAAGAAAGTACTGAGAAGGAAAAAGGAAAAATTGACACCTACCAAAAAGGTCCTGCAAGCTCAAAAGAAGCTAAAAAAAAGGAAGCCCAAATATTTGGGATTTTAGATAATTTAATTGAAAAAAGAAAAAAAATTATTGAGAATTATATCTTTTTACAGAAAAGTGAAAAGATTTTAGCGGCTCTTCTTCCTTTGAAAGTTAATAAAGACATTCAGGATGAACTGAAAAAAATTGAAGAAGAAAATGATTTGGTTTTGCTTTCCAAGTTTAATATTTTAATCAATGAAAATCTTAAAAACGAGCCATCTTCTTTTATTTATGAAAAAGTAGGTGCCCAGTTTCAGCATTTTTTCTTTGATGAATTTCAGGATACTTCAGAATTACAGTGGCAAAATTTTGTTCCGTTAAGAGATCATTCTGTTTCTTCTGAAAATACATCTTTTACACTGGTTGGTGATCCAAAACAGAGTATTTACCGTTTTCGTGGCGGGGAAAGTAAATTGATGCTCGATATTATCAACAAAAAAGAATTTTCGCCAAAACAAGCCGATCTTTTAATTTTGAAAGACAATTGGCGAAGTGCAAAGAATATTGTTCAGTTTAATAATGAATTATATCGATATCATTCCGCAAAGTTAGAAGAAGAGCATAAAAATATTTTCGGTGAAGATGCCGAACAAAATCCCAGATCCAGCATTGATGGTCGTGTAAAAGTGAATCTTATTGAAAATTTAACCAATGATGATTTTTATAATGACACTTCGGAAAGAATGCAAAAAGATATTCAGGAAAGCCTGAATAATGGTTTCAAATTTTCTGATATTACGATTCTTTGTCGTGGAAATTTCGACATTTTCAGTTATTCACAAAAATTAGGAAACTTAAAAGTAAATTACAGAGGCGAAGAAACCAATATCAAAACGATTTCTGATAAAGGTCTTACTCTTGAATTATCTAATACGCTGAAGGCTGTTATTGAGTTCCTGCGATGGGAAGTCAACCCAAAGAATAAACCGACTTTGATCATGATGATGTATTATCTGAACAAATTGGGGAGAATTCAGATGGCAGATTTCACATTGGAAATGAAAGAAATTCTTGAAATAGAAAGTCATGAAGAAATTTTACAATTTATTCAGCAGAAATATGCTTTAAAATTAAAACAGGAAAACCTACCGAGGTTTAATTTATACAACTCGGTAGAATATTACATCAACGAATTTTCTGTTGAAAATAAAGAAACTGATTTCCTGTTGAACTTTCTGGAAATGCTTTTTAATTTTACTCAAAATGCAGGAGCAAGTACAAAGGAATTTTTGAAATATTGGGATGAAGAAGCATCAAAATACACCATTCAGGCTTCTGAAAATATCGATGCGATACAGATTATGACGATTCACAAAGCGAAAGGTCTTGAATTCCCGATCGTTTTTATTCCGATGATCAATAAAAATCGTGACGCAGAATTTACCAATTGGTTTGAAACCAGCAGCGATGCGCCTTTGAAGTCTGTAAACATTAATCAATTCAGTAAAAATTTGGAAGTTTACGATCCTGAAATTGAAAAATTCAACAAACAGAATTCTTATAAAAATTTTATTGATAGATTATGTCTTCAATATGTTGCGACCACGCGACCAGTTGAACAATTATTTTTTTATATTCAAAAAGCGAATAAGACATCAAATAATATTGAGTTATTAGATTTTGTAAGTGAGATAAATAAAACTGATGACGAGTTTGATTTATATGAAGTTCATCCGGAAATGCTTAAAAAACATTCAAAAGATAAAACTTCGCATTTTGAAACTAAAGATATCCACAATCTGAAAAATAGTAATGAAAAGAATACTTCCATTAAAATTGCTACGCCTTCAAAAAACTATCAGGTTCGGAATGAAAAAGTAAGAATCGGGCTTTTTGTGCATGAATTGCTTTCGAAAATCAACACCGAAAAAGATATTAAAAAAGTGGTTGAAAGTTATGTTTTGGACGGGCAAATAACCATTGAAGAACAACATGATATTCAGGATACATTAGAGCAAATTATCACAGATTATGCTGAATTTTTTGATGAAAAATGGGAAGTTATCAATGAAAAGGACATTATGATTTCTGAAAACGGAGAAAGTAGAATGTATCGCCCGGACAGAATTTTAAAAAGTAATGAAGGTTATATTATTGTTGATTTCAAAACGGGAGAAGAAACGGCAAAAAATGATCGCCAAATCGAAAATTATAAAAAAATTCTGGAAAGCTTAGGACGAAAAGTTCTTAAGACGCAACTTATTTATTTGTAAAGCTGGCATTTAATTTGTTAATTCGTTGTTGTAAAAAACAAATGAATGAAAAAATTAACAAACGTATTGCTAATCGCAGTTCTGGTATCTTGTAACCAACAGAAAAACGAGACTTCAAACTCTTCAAAAGAAAACATCTCTGTATCTGAAACTCCAATTTCATCAACTGTAGAACAAATTTCCGGAAGCTGGATTTCCAAAGCTTATATGGAAAATATTCAGAAAACAAAATCTATTTATCCGCATAGAAATGCTGCTATCCCCTTATTCATAACTCTTGATAAAAATGAACTGCTTAAAGGAGAGGCTAATTTACGTGGTTTTACAGCACATGAGGGCGGCTTTGATGCACCTATTAAATTGGATGAAAGCAAAAAAGAATTTTTAGCAAATGGAAAAAGTACAGATCCTAATCTAAAAGATTTTTTAGGGTTAAAATTGGGCGGTCAAAATCTGGAAATGGTTTATCAAAATAAAACCGAAACTTATCAAAAATTTGATGGAGACGTCCAGAAAGATTTAAGAAAAATACTTTTTGACGGAAACTACTCAGAGAAGGGATCTTCTTCCACAATAACGTTCAGTAATGATGGTAAAGTAAATTTTAAGGATTATACAAAATATGAAGTTGTGTATGATTTTGCCGATGGAACCCAAAATTTCGACGGAATTTTACTTGAGAAGAGTTCTGTAAAAGATTTGTACCAGTTTAAAATTACCGGAAATACCATCGAACTACAAAAAATGAAGGAAAGCGAAGAAGGTTTTAAACCTGAAGGAGAAAAATATATTTTGACGAAAAAATAGAGGATTAAAAAGTTTCGGCGGTGGCTTTGCC
>DKLU01000177.1:9695-10814 GCA_002455915.1 Chryseobacterium sp. UBA6632 | reverse complement strand
CCACCGTTGCCGATGCCGTCTCTCTTGAATTTTTCTTTGTATATTCAAAAAACGTAATATCATCATTTTCACCTAAAACATTCAAAACAAATTCTTTAAGTGCTCCCGGTCTTTGCGGAAATTTTACAATAAAATAATGTTTCAGCCCTTTATAAAGCATCGCCCGTTCTTTAATTTCTTCAGTTCGGGTAATGTCATTATTGCTTCCACTTACAATGCAAACCACATTTTTGCCTGAAAGATTTTCATCAAACAAATCCAAAGCTGAAATTGATAAAGCTCCTGCAGGTTCCAAAACCATTGCATCTTTGTTATAAACTTCCAGTAAAATTTCGCAGACTTTTCCTTCATCCACAGGAACACATTTATAAATATTATTCCTACAAATATCGAAAGTTAAATCTCCTACTCTTTGCACCGCAGCTCCATCTACAAAAGAATCTATGGAATCTAATTTTGTATTAACTCCATTTTCCAAGGACTGTTTCATTGAAGCGGCACCTTTCGGTTCCACCGCAATGATTTTTGTTTCAGGAGATAATTTTGAAAACACACTTACAATTCCCGCCAATAATCCACCACCACCAACAGGAACAAAAATATAATCTATATTTTTGTCGGTTTGGTTTAAAATTTCCATTGCCAGAGTCGCCTGTCCTTCAATGATCTGAACATCATCAAAAGGATGGATAAATTCTGCTCCCGAACTTTCTGAAAACTCAATCGCCGCATTTTTGGAAGCATCAAAAGTATCTCCGAAAAGTTTGATTTCAACAAAATTTTCTCCAAACATGGCTACCTGTTCCAACTTCTGTTTTGGAGTCGTCACCGGCATGAAAATCGTTCCGTGTATCTGAAGTTTATTACACGCAAAAGCAACTCCCTGAGCATGATTTCCCGCACTTGCACAAACAATTCCGTTTTGGATTTTACCTTCTTTGTAAAGACTGTAAATTTTATTATAAGCACCTCTTATTTTGTAAGAACGTACAGGCTGCATATCTTCTCTCTTCAGAAAAATATTCGCTGAATATTTCTTTGAAAGTCGTAAACTTTGCTGTAATGGCGTATTTTCTATTACGTTTTCAAGCGTTCCCTGAGCTTTTTTAATTAAATCTA
>DKLU01000177.1:0-9651 GCA_002455915.1 Chryseobacterium sp. UBA6632 | reverse complement strand
CTTTTTTAATTAAATCTAAAGATGGGTAACATAATGTATTAGTTTTCATATTCAAAGGCTCTATCCGGACGAAGCGCTCTTACGGCTTTTCCGGCTTGCCATAATTCACTGTTTTTCAATTCATCCAATTCTGCATTCAGCTTTTCTCTGTAATCTTCTTTACTGTTGCTTGAAATAGATTTTTGAGATTCCTGCCCTTGTTCTACACTTTCATACAACTCTTCAAATACAGGTTTTGTCGCTTCATAGAACTTTTTCCACCAGTCTAAAGCACCTCTCTGCGCGGTCGTAGAACAGTTGGCATACATCCAGTCCATCCCGTTTTCTGCAACCAAAGGCATTAGAGATTGGGTTAACTCTTCCACAGTTTCGTTAAAAGCTTCCGACGGAGAATGCCCTTTTGCTCTCAACACTTCAAACTGAGCAGCAAAAATCCCTTGGATCGCTCCCATCAAAGTTCCTCTTTCCCCAACTAAATCACTGTAAACCTCTTTCTTAAAATTGGTTTCAAATAAATAACCACTTCCAACAGCAATTCCCAATGCAACAACTTTATCTTTTGCATTTCCTGTTGCATCCTGATGAATGGCAAAACTACTGTTCAACCCTTTACCTTCCACAAAAAGTCTTCTTAATGATGTTCCCGAACCTTTTGGTGCAACCAACACAACATCAACATCTTTTGGAGGAACGATGCTTGTCTGGTGATTATAAGTTACTCCAAAACCATGTGAAAAATAAAGCGTTTTTCCAGGGGTTAAATATTTCTGTAAAGTCGGCCAAAACTCGATTTGTGCGGCATCGCTCAGAAGATAGCAAAGGATTGTTCCTTTATCTGCCGCTTCTTCAAGTTCAAACAAAGTTTCTCCGGGAACAAACCCGTCTGCAACTGCTTTATCCCAACTTTTCGAATTTTTTCTTTGTCCTACAATCACGTTGATTCCGTTGTCTTTAAGATTTAAAGCCTGTCCAGGTCCCTGAATTCCGTATCCTAAAACCGCAACTGTTTCGTTCTGTAATACTTCCTGCGCTTTTTCTACCGGAAATTCTTCTCTTGTTACTACATTTTCTTCTACTCCTGCAAACTTAATTAGTGCCATAATTTTTATAATTTGATTGTTAATTTGTTGAAGCCAATGCTTCGTTTTATTTTAAATTTTTATAATTCTGTTGTCTTAAATTTTAACGCAACAGATACAAAGTTTAATTGAATAAGCTATTTATTGATAATCCATTTCAAATGAATTGAGCTTTTGGTGGAAACCAACATTTTCCTTGATGATTGCAACTCTTCCGCTTCGAATGAACTCTGATAATCCGTGAGGTTCTATCACTTTAAGAAAATTATCAATCTCTTCATAATGACCAACAATGTTGAACACAGTGTAATCTTTTCGAACACAGACGATTGTCGCTCCATATTGACGTAAGATTCTTTCAACCTGAAATTTTTCGGAAACAATGTCGGTTTCAATTTTAAATAAAGCCATTTCCTGCCAAACAATTTCTTCATCGGTATTGTAATACACCTTAATGACATCAATCATTTTTTGAATTTGTCTTGAAATTTTTCTTACCAATTCGTAGCTTTCTTTCACTACGATGGTAAACCTTGAAATACTGTCAATTTCTGTTGGAGAAACATTTAAACTCTCGATATTCACTCCACGTCTTGAAAAAACGATTGCTATTTTAGTCAGTAATCCCACCTGATTTTCGGTGAAAACACTTATAGTATATTCTTGTTTATTCATTATAACTGATTTATTTTAAACGAATTTCACTGATACTGCATCCCTGCGGAACCATCGGAAATACATTATTTTCTTTACCTACTTTTACTTCCAAAAGATAAGCTCCTTCTGTTTCGAGCATTTCTTTTAACGAAGATTTTAATTCTTCTCTTTGCTGAACCTGCTTCCCATTAATTCCATAAGCCTTCGCTACTGCTGGAAAATCCGGACTTGTAATATCTACAAACGAATAACGACGGTCATGGAAAAGCTCTTGCCACTGACGAACCATCCCTAAAAATGAATTATTCAGAACAATCATTTTAACTCCGATATTAAACTGGGAAATCGTGCCCAATTCCTGAATATTCATCTGAAAACCACCGTCTCCGGCAATACAGATCACATGTTTTTCAGGATTTGCCATTTTCGCTCCCATGGCGGAAGGTAAACCAAATCCCATTGTTCCCAAACCTCCGGAAGTCACATTTCTTTTGGAATCTTTAAACTGCGCATATCGACATGAAATCATCTGATGCTGACCAACATCCGTACAAATAATATAATCTCCACGCGTTATTTCATTTAAGCATTTTAAAACTTCTCCCATCGTTAATTCTTCGGAAGTCGGGTTCAATTCTTTCTCAATAACTTCCTGATTTTCTTCATTTTGAAGTTGTTTAAATTGATTAAACCATTCTTCATGTTGATTGTCATTCAATAAATTCAATAACAACGGAAGCGTTTCTTTACAATCTCCCAAAACCGGAACATCTGCCTTCACATTTTTATCAATTTCAGCTAAATCGATGTCTAAATGAACCACTTTTGCCTGTTTCGCATATTGGTCTAAACGTCCTGTCACACGATCATCGAAGCGCATTCCGACAGCAATTAAAACATCGCAATCGTTGGTTAATTTGTTTGGAGCATAGTGACCATGCATTCCCAACATTCCGACATACAAAGGATGATCGGTAGATAAAGCTCCTAGCCCTAAAGCCGTTGCTGCAGCGGGAATTCCTGTCTTTTCAATGAAATTTTTCAATTCATTTTCTGCACAAAATATTTCGGTTGCTAAAAATGAAACCATTGTTTTCAAAATTTCTAAAAAATTGAATTCTAATGAGAAAAATAGAAAATATGAAGCGGAAATTCAGGTAGGAAAAGAAAATTTCAATGCAATAATTTATATTCCTAAAAGTGAAAGAGAATTAGATTTCGATCATTATTATAAATCAGTAGCATATATTTCAAAACCAAAATCTCCAAAATATGATTTTCAGTTTGATTATTCCAAATATCTTCAAAGAAAAAATATTGAATATCAATGTTATATCAACGATGAGGTTTTTTCTGCTGAAAGAAACGACTTAAGTTTAAATGAAAAATTTTCACAAGAAAGACTGAAAGTTCTTCAAAATATTGACAAAACAAAAATGTCGGCTCAAACTAGAGAATTTTTAAAAGGAATTATTCTCGCCGACCGAACCGAAATAGATTCACAAACGGTTCAGGATTTTAATAAATCCGGATTAGTGCATTTTCTGGCAATCTCAGGAACGCATATCGTTGTGATTTTTGGATTATTCTACTTTTTACTGATTAAAATTTTACCACTGAAGTTGCGAAAGTATGCCATTATTTCAAGCTTAATTTTCATCTGGTTGTTTACCATTTTCATTGGTTTTGGAAGTTCGGTTGTGCGTTCCAGCATTATGTTGAGTGTCTATTTTACCTCTGTCTTGCTTCAAAGAAAACCAGATTTGCTGCATTCTTTGTCGTTATCGGCTTTTGTCATTTTAATTTTTGATACTCAACAGCTTTTTGATGTCGGTTTTCAACTTAGTTTTTTGGCAGTTTTGGGAATTTTCTGGCTGAATCAACCGATTTTAAATTATTTACCAAAGCAGAATAATTGGTTTAAAAAATTAATTTTCAATACGATCTCTATTTCTATTTCAGCGCAGTTGGCGACGCTTCCGTTGGTTTTGTATTATTTCCATCAGTTTTCGTTTATTTCGATTGTTGCTAATTTTTTCATTGTTCCGTTTTCGGAAGTCATTATTGTGTTTTCGTTTTTAATGACGGCTTTGATTGCTTTTAATCTTGATTTTGGCTTTTTAAATATTGTTTATGACTTCGTTATTCAGGTCTTACTGAAGATTATCCACTGGTTTGCGGACTTTGAAAATTTGTTTTTTGAGAATATTTCTATGAATTTGGTTGAGGTATTTTCACTCTTTGCCATCGTTTACATGATGAGGTTTGCCATATTAAAATTAAATCTTAAAAATTCTGCGAGATTGATAATGACGATTTTTACTTTTTTTCTGTTGCGAACAGGTTTTAATTTTTATGAAAACAAAAAGACGGAAATTTTAGTTCATAATTTTAACAAACATGTTATATTTTCTGTGAAAAAAGGTGACGAAGCTTGCTTTTGGATTAATGAAGATTCAGACAAAGAGAAGATTACGAAATTCCTTATTGCTCCTTATACCGCTTCAAGACGTTTGAACAAAACAGAAGTGAAAACTTTTCCTACGGATACCGAAAAGATTGTTTTTAATGGTGAAATTTATCATGTCAAATAATTGTTAAATTTTTTGTTTTTCCTTTATTTATAACCTCTTAAATTCTTATTTAGAAAGATTACAAACTGACTAATTGTGAGATTTCTCACTTTTTGATATTGTTAACATTTCTTAATTTTGTGGAAATTCAAATTTAAACTTATATGGCAGGTTTAACGAGTTCTACGATAGGTAGAAAATATGCTATGGCATTATCAGCTCTATTTTTGCTGATTTTTCTTATACTGCATTTGACGACCAATTTGTTATCAGTCCTGAACCGCGATGCTTTCAATACAGCATCAGATTTCATGGGCTATAATCCTTTTGTGCAGTTCTTAATGCAGCCTGTTCTTGGTTTTGCAGTTATTTTCCATTTCATCATGGGATTTGTGCTGGAAATTAAGAACAATAAAGCGCGTCCTGTAAAGTACGCTGCAAACAACGCTTCTGCGAATTCTTCATGGATGTCTAGAAATATGATTATTTCTGGTGCTGTTGTTTTGGCTTTCTTGGCGCTTCACTTGTATGATTTCTGGTTACACGAGATCACTTACAAGTATGTGGAGGGAATCGCTCCTGACGCAGAACGTTTCTGGCCGGAACTTCACGAGAAGTTTGCAGATCTTTGGAGAGTGGCTATTTATGTAATTGCTTTTGTTTTATTGGGATTACACTTGGCTCACGGTTTCCAGTCTTCATTCCAGTCAATTGGGGCGAGACATCCAAAATATACTCCGGTAATTAAAGCTGTTGGAAAATGGTATTCTATCCTTATTCCTGCAGGGTTTATTTTTATCGCAATTTATCACTTTGTAACTCAATAATATCAATATACTAATATGAGTAAATTAGATTCAAAAATTCCGGCGGGTCCTTTAAAGGATAAGTGGAAAAATCATAAAGACCATATGAACCTTGTTGCACCAAACAACAGAGATAAGATTGATATTATTGTTGTAGGTACAGGTTTGGCAGGTGGTTCTGCTGCAGCTACTTTGGCTGAGCAAGGATATAATGTAAAAGCATTCTGCTATCAGGATTCTCCAAGAAGAGCGCACTCTATTGCGGCTCAAGGGGGGATTAACGCAGCTAAAAATTATCAGGGAGACGGTGACTCTACGTACAGACTGTTCTACGATACCATCAAAGGTGGTGACTATAGAGCAAGAGAGGCAAACGTTTACAGATTAGCTGAAGTTTCTGCAAATATTATCGACCAATGTGTTGCTCAGGGTGTTCCTTTCGGACGTGAGTACGGAGGTCAGTTAGATAACCGTTCATTTGGTGGGGTTCAGGTGAAAAGAACTTTTTATGCTAAAGGACAAACAGGTCAACAGTTATTACTAGGTGCATACTCTGCAATGAGCCGTCAGATCGGTAAAGGGAGAATTAAGATGTACAACCGTCACGAAATGATGGAGTTGGTAATTGTAGACGGAAAAGCAAGAGGGATTATCGCAAGGAACTTGGTGACAGGTGAAATCGAAAGACATTCTGCTCACGCTGTAGTTATTGCTTCAGGAGGTTACGGAAACGTATATTTCCTTTCTACAAACGCAATGGGATCAAACGTTTCTGCAGCTTGGAAAATCCACAAAAAAGGAGCGTATTTCGCAAACCCTTGTTATGTACAAATTCACCCGACTTGTATTCCGGTTCATGGAACGCAACAGTCTAAATTAACTTTGATGTCTGAATCTCTTAGAAACTCAGGAAGAATCTGGGTTCCTAAGAAAATTGAAGATTCAGTAGCGATCAGAGAGGGTAAATTAAGACCTGAAAATATTAAAGAAGAAGATAGAGATTATTATTTAGAAAGAAGATATCCTGCATTCGGAAACTTAGTTCCTAGAGACGTTGCGTCTAGAGCTGGTAAAGAAAGATGTGATGCCGGTTACGGAATCGAAAATAATGATACGAAAGAAGGTGTTTACTTGGATTTCTCTACAGAGATCATCAAAAAAGGTAAAGAAGCCGCTATCGAAAAACATATTCACAATCCTACAGATCAGCAGATCTATGATTTAGGGAAAGCTTGGGTTGAGGAAAAATACGGTAACTTATTCGTAATGTACGAGAAAATTACTGCTGATGATCCTTACAAAACGCCAATGAAGATTTATCCTGCGGTTCACTACACAATGGGTGGTGTTTGGGTTGATTATAACTTACAGTCTACGATCCCTGGATGTTTCGTAATCGGTGAAGCTAACTTCTCAGATCACGGAGCCAACAGATTGGGAGCTTCTGCTTTGATGCAAGGTTTGGCAGACGGATATTTTGTACTTCCTTACACGATTGCAGATTACCTTTCTGCAGATATCAGAACAGGAACAATTCCTACAACTTCTGGTGAATTTGATCAGGCTGAAAAAGAAATTAAAGATAAAGTACAATTCTTCTTAAATAATAAAGGAACTCATTCCGTTGATTATTTCCACAAAAAATTAGGACACATTATGTGGAATAAAGTGGGAATGGGAAGAACTCCAGAAGGGTTGAGAGAAGCGATTGCTGAAATTGCTCAGGTGAAAAAAGAATTCTGGGCAGACGTGAAAGTGCCTGGAGATGCAGACGGAATGAACACTGAGCTTGAAAAAGCGTTCAGAGTGGCAGATTTTATCGAGCTTGGACAATTAATGGCTATCGATGCTTTACACAGAAACGAATCTTGTGGAGGACACTTCAGAGAAGACCATGCAACTCCGGAAGGGGAAGCAGAAAGAGATGATGTTAACTTTAAATATGTTGGAGCTTGGGAATATCAAACTGATGATATCACCACAGAAGTTCTGCACAAAGAAGACTTGATCTACGAAAACATTGAAGTTAAAGCAAGAAGTTACAAATAATCTCCAACCTATAAATAAATAATTATGAGTGCAAAAAAAGGCCTTCATCTTACCCTAAAAATTTGGAGACAAAAAAATAGCAAAACTAAAGGTCAGTTCGAGACCTACAAAATATCAGATGTTTCTACAGATTCTTCTTTCTTAGAAATGTTAGATATTCTGAATGAAAATATCATTAACGAAGGTAAAGAGCCTATCGCTTTCGACCACGACTGTCGTGAAGGAATCTGCGGGATGTGTTCTCTTTACATCAACGGTAGAGCACACGGTCCAGATACGGGTATCACGACTTGTCAGCTTCACATGAGAATGTTCAAAGACGGTGAAACAATCGTTATTGAACCATGGAGAAGTGCTGCTTTCCCTGTTATTAAAGACTTAATGGTAGACAGAAGCGCATTCGACAGAGTAATGGCTGCAGGTGGTTTCATTTCGGTGAACACTTCAGGAAATACTTTGGATGCTAATGCCATTCCGGTTCCTAAAGAAGATGCAGACAAAGCAATGGATGCTGCGGCTTGTATCGGATGTGGAGCTTGTGTTGCGACATGTAAAAACGGTTCTGCAATGTTATTTGTGGGAGCTAAAGTTTCTCAGTATGCTCTTTTACCTCAAGGTAGAGTAGAAGCGAAGAGAAGAGTTCTGAACATGGTGAAAGCGATGGACGAAGAAGGATTCGGAAACTGTTCAAACACAGGCGCTTGTGAAGTAGAATGTCCGAAAGGAATTTCTCTTGAAAACATCGCGAGAATGAACAGAGAATACATGGCAGCTCTTGCTGACAGAGGATAAAACCTGTTTTAAATAAATAAAAAAATCGTCTCCTCACCGGATGGCGATTTTTTTTAGTTAAATCTTTCATAAAAGTACTATTTAGTTGCTTTTAGTTTAGTTAAAAACTTATTTTTGCGTAATTATAAAATTCAAAATGAAAAAATATCTTTTATTGTTTATCATCGCGATTTTTGCGATGTCTTGCTCTAAAAAAGTTGAAGTAAAAGGAAAAATCACGGGAGGTTCTCCATTGGAGAGAATAGAATTCATCGAAGCTTCAGGGGTGGCAACATTACCTTTGGCGAATATCGGAATGAAAAACGACGGAACGTTTGCAGGAAGCTTTGAAGCTCCTAAAAACGGGATGTACGTAATCTCTTATGGTGGAAAACAAAATTTAATTTATTTAAAAGCTGGTCAGAACCTTGAAATTTCCGGAAACGGAGCTACATTCCCTTCGGAATATGTAATTACGGGTGATGCCAAAAAGAATAATGATTTCTTTACAGCTACTCAGAAATATCTTGCTGATTATGCTCAGAAGGTAAACATGAACGATCTGATGACGAAAGACGAAGCTACATTCGTAAAAGGAATTCAGAAGGTTGAGACTGATATTAATAAAAATATCGACGAAAACGCTAAAAAATTCAGTCCGGATAGCGAAGTTATCAAGTGGAAGCAAAATGATATTAAAAGCACATTGCTTTCTATCATGGGACAATACGAAATGATGAAAAAGCAGATGTCTGTAAATCCATCTTTCAAAGTAGCTAAAGTTTTCACAGATTACGAAAACAAGCTTCAGGAAAATAAGGATGAAATGGTAAAAGAAAATCCGGCTTACAGAAGCTACCTTTTATCAAAAATGAGCCCTGATTTCCAAAAATATGCAGAAGCAAAAAGCAAAGGGAAAACAGATATCACGACTTCTGAATTATTCAGCCAGTTCTTAAAAGAGAAAAAAGAAGTTTCTCAGCTAACGAAAGATTATCTTTTGGCTTTTGTAATGGCTCAGTCTGATATTCACCCGGGTACTCCTGCGAAGACGATGGACAAGGTGAAAAAAATCATCGATGAAGATATTAAAGATGCAACGATTAAAAAAGATTTAGTTCAGATTCAATTAGCAGTAAACGGATTGAAAATTGGTGAAGTTGCTCCGGATGCATCATTAGTGAAGCAAGACGGAAAAGCTTACAAGCTTTCTGAAAACAAAGGAAAACCTTATATGATTGCATTCTATGCATCTTGGAATCCTTATATCGGGGAAGCTACAGTTCCAATCTTGAAAGAAGTGGTAAACTTTTACAAATCTAAAATGAACTTTGTATTTGTAAATGTAGATGATACGAAAGATCAGTTTATTAAAACAAGCAACTCTTTATTAAAAGGTATCGCTGGAACAAATGTGTATGCAGAAGGAGGTTTAAACTCTGATATCGCTAAAAAATATGGAGTATATGCTTTTAAATTGCCAAACTTCATTATCGTAGATAAAGACGGTAAAGTGGCTTCAAGATCTTTTGTGAATCTTGGTGAGCAGGAATTGGTAGAGATCTTAGATAAGCAAACAGGTCTTTCTGCTCCTAAAGTTGCTCCACAAGCGCAAATGCAGCCAGGATTGAATATTGATCCTTCTGCGGCTCAGCAAGCTCCACAGCCTGCAAATCCGCAACCGGCTCCAACAAAATAATTTATATTGAATATAGA
>DKLU01000174.1 GCA_002455915.1 Chryseobacterium sp. UBA6632 | reverse complement strand
GTCATTCAGTACCTTGAACTTTCCCAAATGAGCATTGAATTTTATTTTAGCACCGTCTATTGCCAGCAACAGTTCCTCAGCTTTGCTATCAGATTCTTGTCTTTCGGCACGTTTTTCCTCCATCTTACGGCTGTTTTCTGCCTTTACATCGTGGACTTCCTCTTTTGCCGTCCCCTCAGAATTTCCCTGCGATACCTCTTCTTTTTGATCTGGAAATTCATTTTCTTTATTTTCTAACCGATCCATAATAATGAGTACTTTATATGATAATGATGTTTTTTAATTTCTATAAAACCTTCTTCATACCGATTATTTCTGCACTTGAGAATTCCTCCGAAATAATTTGTTTTGCTATCTTCCTCATTGGCAGCTGTTATCGTAACGATCGTTTTTTCGCCCTGCTGTACGAAAGTAGTCACCTCCGTATATCCGTCATGGTAAAGACTTATATTCTTTCCTTCTTTGATGGTGAGAGATTGATGAAACAACAATCCCAACATAGAGTAGCCGGATAAAAAATTAATAAGCCTCTTTTCATTTTCCAATACGCTGCTGATTTCGCGAAAATATTCATCTACGGCTGCTCCCTGATGAAGTTTTGATAATTCAGCCTGAATGGCGATCCATCTCATTCGGAGAAAAGATATATTATCAACAGTTAGTATTTTTCCCTCGTTATTCAGGGTAAGCTCGAGCTCATCAAACAAATAGCTCAACTTCTTCAACAGCATCGACTGAGCATCTTCTTTAGAAAAAATAAAATCTACCACAATAATCTGAAACTGATAATTCTCTTTCACCTTTCCCAAATAGTAAACCTCTACATTTCTGGTAAAACTTTTTTGAATTGTATAAAACGGATTTCGTTGCTCGTAAACAATGGTTTCCAGCCTGTAGGTCTTTTGAGTAAGATTCTGCAGTATATCCATCATTGGCATTAATATATTCTTCGCTGATAATCACTGTTCGGATCCATACCCATCCAATCTCTGTTTGCCGACCAATGGAGATACTCGTTTCTCATTTTTCTCAATAAACTTTGCCAACGGTCGGCATACACCGTAACTTCAGGAATATTAATTACAGGATTTCCATCCTTATCTCTTGTTACCGTAGTAGGCCCAACGGGAGTTTCGGCTCTCTTTTTTTCGTTTTGTTTATCCAGCTCTTCATCACTAATGAAATTCCAGGCTTCTTTATTTCCAAATACATATTCATGAAGCCTTCTTTTAGCAGCAGGCAAATGATTATCAAAATCGATAGAATATGCTGTTTCTGTTTTGCTTGTAATATGATGATCGTAAAAAGCTTGCCCCTGTTCTTCCATAAAGTGCAAAGGAATATAGCTGTATTCTTTTCTGAGAAACCTAGTTCCTGTGATTTTTCGGTAAGCAGCTCCCCAGGTCAGAATATTAATCGCCGTATTATTAATCTCAATTTGATCATCTTTAAACCAATGTTCATCAATTAGTTGCTGCATTCTATTTTTTAACGCCCAAAAAGGTTTATGATTGGAGGTTTCAATTTCATCAACTTCTTCCATACCGTTTTCATACGCGCCACCGATATCGCAATGAACTCCCGGAAACTCTTTTTCTATACTGCCGGGAAATCTTGTTAATGAAAAATTTTCACGATGTTCATTAGCCGCAGTAAAATGAACTGCTTTAAAGTAAGGTCCCGGATTTTTTAATTGAAGCTGCTCTACATCGTCTCCGAAATTATGCTGAGATCCTAAGGTAGAATGCACAATTCCTCTATATCCTACTCTTTCCATACTTCCCATATCGCCAAATTCTTCATAAGATGACACGGTATCGTATACTCCGATGAAACGCAGGTCTAATTCCAGCTCCTCCAGTTCTTCATTCGTGAGAACACCTTTGCTTAAAAGATAATATCCCAGAAAGCTAAACTTGGGTAATTTTCCATCAATTAAAAACGCAGGATCTACTTCCGTTTTATCTTTATCTATCCAAATATCTTCATATACAGGAACTCTTACAGAACCACTCTGAGTATAGGTTTCAACGTACTCATACCCTACTATCTTTCTGGATTTTCTGATTTCAATATCTTTCGGCCTTTTATGACCATTGATTTCATAAGCAAAATTTCTGGCGGCGGCAGCTCCTCTACTGAACCCAAAAGTATCGATGGTAATTTTTGTAAGTTGCTTATCCAGATTGGAATTGTTTCTGATAATTAATTTAATTCTATCAGCCAATTTTTCACATCCCTTTCTTACTTTTCCTCTTACTCCAGTTTTTCCGGAACCGTATTGAAATCCATCGTCTACATCTCTGCTATTATCCAGTGTACCAATACCTTCTATATAGATGGCGTAATCTTTCTGCTCGCAACTTTTATATAATCTTGCAACATTGGTAAAGTCGTTACTAAAACTGTTGTCAACCCCTTGCTTGTCCAGCATTCCTCTGTGGCTGCCTTTAAGATAGCGATCGTATTCAGAATCATTTTCAGAGATATCTTCACTTTCGAGCGCATCAAATTGTTTTTCATGTTGCTCCCTCGTTTTTTTTATGGCTTCTTCTTTAGCCAAGATTTGCTCCTTGGTATCTGTGCTTTCTATTTTATTTTTACCATCTCTGTATTTTTCCCTTAGTTCTGTATTTTTAAGATTATTCAAAGTTCCATCAAAAAACACCCCTATCTCCAACTGCAGTTCATCTACAGGAGATTTGGAATTACCAGAATTATAAACAAATGTTTTTTGCATAATAATAAATTGAAGTTTACTTTAATGCTTTTTTTTAGATTTAAACATTTCTAAACGATCTGTTTTAATAAAAGCTTCTTTACCATTCTCTCCTTTTAGTTTTACTGTAAAAAAACTAAATGCTTCATTCACTGTAATTACAAGTTCTGCTTTGGTACTTTTAGGATCGTCTCCAAAAACTTCTTTAAAAGCTTCTACACTCGATTTCGCATTCAGATCGCATGCTGCTCCATATCTGTTATCATTTTTATCTGTTACCGACATTGAAATTGAAGCAGGAATTGCTCTATTATCATAATCTGACAGTGGCTTTTTTGCAGCATCCAATTGCTCACGTTCTCCGTTAATCATTCTGAGGCCTATATCTCGAGAAGAATTTAATGCAGCATTTTCTGGAAGTTCAAAAACAGGTTTCCAGCTAAATCTTGTTCGATAAACATCCCATAAACCAAATGGAATAGGCTTTCCTTTGTTTTCCTCCTGTATCTTTTTCGGAATAATTTGCTCTCGGGTATGCACCATATCCAAATAATCTTTTCTCCAAAAACGATTTTCGTGGCTGTCTAGTTTTGCAATCTCAGATTCCGGGATGGTTACCTTTTTACCTTGATACCTTCCGATTTCTTTTTGGACACCTACGCCTGCTACCCATACCACTACAACACCACCGGGCGCCATTCCCACAGCAATTACATCGTAATTCAAATGTTCAGTTTTTCCGCTTCCGTTGGTTGCTTTTATATCATAGCCTTTACTGAAATATTCTCTTATTTTTTGAGTATCTATATCGGTATCTATTTGATAGAATTGATTTTCCATGAATGACATCCAGATAAAATCCAGACGGGTTGGCAATCCTTTAAAGCCATTGCTCATTCCGTTATTAATGTCGCCCCAAACGTTTGTTCCGGGAGCTATTCCAATGCTTAATCCAACCCATTCGCCACCTTCACAATCTATTCCTCCTTTATAAACTTCCATGGGAAATCCCAACGGAGCCGAAGTTCCTTCCGTCCATTCATATTTTGTCATAGTTTTTGCTTTTTGAGGCTCTTTTTTTTCCTGACACGAGATCTGAATAAAAAATAATACGCTCAGTACATATTTTATTAATGTGTTCATGATTTTAAAATCTATAGCTATAAATGATTTATTTAACCATTATCCTTTATTTACTTTTGCATCAATCTTGCCAAGCATTTTGGCAACTCCTGAACTTTGCAGTAAAATATCACCATTTTTTGCTTTGTGAGTTGTTGTGGAAGTTGTTTCCTTTAAATCTCCTGTAACATTTACCGTTTTATTCTCGTTTACCGTTTGTTTATAATTCTTAGAACTAAACTGATGATTATTTTGAATGCTAACATTATGATCGTTTCCAACCGTAGTTTTCATGTCTTTTCCAACACTTACAGTAAGATTTTCGCCTGCTATAAAAGTCATATTTTTCGGAGCTGTGACTGTAATATTACCATTTCCATCCATAAAGTAGGTATTACCGCTCGGATCTAGTATTGTTACGCTCTTTTCATCATCATTCATCAAAACCTTTATTCCGCTTTTAGTTTGAATAGATCGCATATGATTGTTTACACCACCACCGAGCCCAATTTGGCCATGAAACATTCCTCCCATCGCAAAAGGAAAATCGGGATGGTGATATTCAAAACCTACCATTACCTGATCGCCTACTTCCGGCACGGCAACATATCCTCTGTTTTGGGTAACGGCATTGGTACCTCCAGCATCTGGACTCATCATACGGATAAAATGTGTAGAATCGTTCACCTGCCAATCAAATCTTACCTGTATACGCCCCTGATTAAGAGGATCTGTATTGGAAATAACAGTGGCAATCTGCGGTTCGGCATTCGGAACAGAGAACTCAGGTCTTGGTAGAAAACCTGTACCTTCGGCGATAGCTTCAAAGCTTCCTGTATAAAATCCTTTTGTATTTACTTCGTGAGAAACTTCTGTAATCATCAATTTAGTAAAATATGAAGTCTGATTACTATCCGGCTTTCTCATCTCAATATCAGCAATGCATCCCGGATACAAAAATGGAACTGTTGTAGATCCTGAAACGGTAAATACTTCTACAGCAGCACTTCCGGCAGCACCTTTCTGTGAATCATCCAAATCCATTGAAAGATTGGCGTTAATGGGTGAAGAAACTAATGACTGACCGGTAAAAATATCATTATTAAGCTGATAAGCCTTTCCTGCCAATTGTCCAAGATGTTTTATATCAGCGGTTGAACTATTGAATTTGGAATGTTCACTACTGTTGTAACCAAAAAACTGGGGTTTGGTATGAAGTGCTTTCAGCTCTACACAAATATCATTTACATTACTGCCATACGTAAGACGTACGGGTTTCTTTGCAGCAGGCAGTTTACCGAAATACAGAATTTCTCCGTCATAAAAAAACTGTTCTCCGTAAGACACAGCAAGCCTTGCCAAGTAATTGTAATGCGTTTCTTTGTATTGAGCGCTGTAGTTGATATAACTTTTGTTCTGGGCATCAATCTTATAATCAAATGCTCCGGAACTTATTGTTTCTTTGATGATACGTTCTGCGATAATAGAAGTATTTACAGTCTGACCACCTCCAAAACTCTGGGTATGAAGTGCAGAATCCATAAGAATGGTGGGACTGAAACCCTTTAAAATAATATTTCCCAGACTCATTTTTTCCTGACTGTAGGCTACCTTTGTAATAATTCCTGCAAAGGTTCTTTCAGGGCCATTATTATCGACATCTTTATATCTGAAAACCACCGTAAGCCTTTTTCCCAAAAAATTCTGAGCTTCTTGTAAATCATGATTTTCTATATTGCCCAAAGAATCGTGAGCCAGAATAAGTTCAAAATCATGATGCTTCCGTACACTCTGCTGGAGTTTAAAATGTTTAAAATGCCGTATGATTTTACCATCTACCACTATTTCAAGCTCTACAATACGCTACACTCCTGAAATATGATTTTCCGCAATTTTATCTGAATTTGTTGCAATGTTACTCATATTTATTTGTGTTTTGGTTACTATATTACATTAAAGTTAATCAAGTTCAATGAGATATAAAATTTAACTCCCAATAATATGAGAAATTGTAGTAAAACTACGATTCTGTATTTTATCATCAAAAAAAGTAAAAATATTTGGTAACCGATTATTTTCTCTTATTTACCGAGTGATTTTGCTCATTCGATGAAAAGTACCGTGATTCCTGAGATAATGAGCGTAGTTTTACATCAGAAATAACACACAAAACAATTAAAATAAAACATTATGGAAATTATTCAAACACCAGAAAACGCATTATCCCACTCAAGTGTAACAGCTATTATTAATGCACCTATCGAAAAAGTAAACATCGCAGATTGGTTATTAAATCTACCCGATGCAGAATACCAAAGATGCTCAACCCAACACATCGGCGCGGCGATTTCTACAACTTATGACGGCAAGCCTGTTTCATTAAATGTAGAAACCATCGGAGATGCATTAATGGTACAACATTATGTTGCCGATGTTTACCGTCCTGATTACTGCAGAATGCTTTCAATCTCAGATTCAATTACTAAAAACGGACGTACAAAAGTTCAGGTTTTATGGGAACTGAAAGCGACGAAAATTGATGACAACACTTCTCTTTACACCAACGAAATTCATGCTACGGCAACTCCTGAAATGCTTGCTTATATTAAAGAAAACGGAATTAATTTAGCTGATGCAGCGGCTTCAAGACAAGCAGCTTCTGATGCCCATAACCACGAAGAAACTCCAAACTTTGCGAAAAGCATCGAAAATAAAGCTTTAACAGGGAAATATAATCAACCTTTTTAATCTAAAGCATAGATGAGCGTATTTTCGGATATGCTCATTTTTATTTTAAATCATGGAAAAAACATTATTTGAAAAGTTAACAGGAAGCTGGAAACTGGTAGATCTCATCGAAGTTGCGGTAGATGGTGGAGAAATAACCAAACCTATGGGTGATGATCCTAAAGGTTTAATCATTTACAACAGCGATGGCTATATGTCGGCTCAAATTATGAATCCCGAACGTAAAAATTTCACACAAGAACATTGGACGAACGCAACACCTGAAGAATACACAATGGAAGCTTCTACTTATATGGCATATTCGGGTTCGTTTCAAACTGATGATGAAAAGCAGATCGTGAGCCACATTATAGATATTTCACTTTTTCCTAATTGGATGGGGCAGACACAAAACAGAAAGGTTATCTTTAGAGATGGATTGCTACATTTGGAAAGCGAAAAGCCTTTTTTGAGCAATTCAAGGTTGGTGATTCATCAATTAAAATGGAAAAAAGTATCGTAAAAATTTAAACCAAATTATTATTAATATGAAAGCAGTAGTTATTACAAAATACGGAGATCCTGAAGTACTTCAATGGCAGGAAGCTCCAACTCCACAGATAAGCGGAGACCTGGTTTTAATAAAAGTACAAGCAGCCGGACTTAATCGTTCTGATGCTTTTCAACGTGAAGGAAATTATCCAGCCCCCAACGGCGTTGCTGCTGAAATTCCAGGGTTAGAAGTTTCAGGAATTATTGTTGAATGTGGACCGGATGTTGTCGATTTTAAAGTAGGCGATAAAGTATGCGCTTTACTCGCTGGCGGAGGTTATGCAGAATATGTAAGCGTTCGCGAAGGACAATGCCTTCCCATCCCTGCATCATTATCATTTACTGAAGCAGCAAGTCTTCCGGAAACCGTTTTCACTGTTTGGTCAAACGTTTTCCAAAGAGGAAATTTGCAACCGGGAGAAACCGTTTTATTTCACGGCGGAAACAGCGGGATTGGGATTACAGGCATTCAGATTGCACATGCGCTGGGATCAAAAGTTATCGTAACAGCGGGCACAGAAGAAAAAGGGCAAAAATGTATTGAACTTGGGGCAGATGTATTTATCAATTATAAAACTCAGGATTTTGAAAAGGAATTACAAGATGAAGGTGTAGACGTAATTTTAGATATGATTGGCGGCGATTACCTCAGCAAAAACATTAATATTCTGAAACCGGAAGGCAGATTAATCCACATTAATGCGGTAGACGGAAGCCACGTAGATCTCGACATCTGGAAAGTGATGCTGAAACGCCTTAC
>DKLU01000319.1 GCA_002455915.1 Chryseobacterium sp. UBA6632 | reverse complement strand
AGGCAAAATGTAATGGATATCGAATCTAGCTTGTCTTTTATTATAATATGATTCAACTTTTAACCTATGAAAAAAACGATATGTTCTGTGCTTTTTCTTTGCGGAATTTTTGTATTCTCTCAGGAAAATGTAAAGAAGGATACGATTGATACAACTAAAACAGCAGAGATTCAGGAAGTTATTTTGAAAGCTCAGCGCAAAAAGCAATTTGCAGACAAGGCGGTTTATACTTTTGATAAAGAAGCATTGGAAAAGGCTCGCTATGCAAAAGATCTCATCCAGACTTTACCCGAATTACAACTTGATCCTATAGAAAATACATTAAAAAGCACAAAAGGCGGTACTACTTTATTCTTAATCAACGGGATTGAAGCCACAGATATGCAAATCCGAAGCGTGGCACCATCGGAAGTGGTAAAAGTTGAGTACTATGATATTCCTCCCGCTAGATGGGCTACTAGAGCGGATGTGGTAGTAAATTTAATTACACGTTCTACAGAAACAGGGTATGTTTTCGGGGCAGATGCAAGGTCTGCTTTGAATACCGGCTTCGTGAATGGTTCTGCCTATGCTAACTTTACCAAAGGCAAGAATAATTTCGGACTTGAATATTCGATTAATTTGCGAGATTATAATAACCGGAAAGTTCACAGTATTTACGATTATCAGCTGGATGGGAGCCATTATCGTACCGATGAGAATAAAGTTGATCATTTCGGATATACCTATCAAAATGTGGCGTTGAGATATACAAGAGCAGTGCCCGATGACTATACTTTTCAGGCTAAAATGGATCTTGATATGTACACTACTTTCGTGAAAGGGAATGGAGGTAGCATTTTTACGAAAGACGGTCTTATAGAGGAGCATGGGATGCTGAAAAATAGCTCATCTAATTATACCACGCCTACTCTGGATCTTTATTTTTCTAAAAATTTAAGCAAAAAAGACGAGTTAAGTATAAATTTAGTAGGTTCAAGTTTTACAACGAGTACCACGGAATTTGCCAAAGAATGGATTGTTCCTTCCGGAATTTCAGTTTTTGATAATGATATGAATTTGCAGACCAAGCAGACGGGAATTGTGGGAGAATTGGCTCACGTTCATACTTTTGAAGCCGGAAAATTATCATCCGGATATCGAGTTTCTAATACCAATATTTCGAATGATCTTCAGAATTTAACGGGTTTTTCAGAATATAGCGTTAATTATTTGGAACAGTATTTTTACACCGAATTTTCCGGAAAAGTAAAGAAATTCAATTACCGAATCGGCGCGGGGCTTACAAATATTCATAATAAAAGTGCAGAAAATACTTTCGACCAGTGGTCGTTCACACCAAAAGTGATTTTAGGATATCAGCTAAAAGATAATCAGAGTCTTCGATTTGCGAGTAGTTATCGTCCAATAAGTCCGTGGAGTGCGGCGCTGAGTAGCAATATTGTACAAATGGCTCCGAATATTGTGCAGAGAGGAAATCCGTTTTTAAAGTCTCAGCAAATGTTTGCGAATAATTTTATTTATTCATTAAATAATAAATATTTCGATTTTAACGCCAATCTTTTCTATCGATATACAGATAAAATCATCAATCAATATTATGTGTTAGATGAAGATTTCGGATATGCGTTAACTTATGAAAATGCCAAAAATTCTCAACAGTTTGGCGTGCAGGTATCGGGTTCTTATAAACCTTTTGGGAATAATTTATTGGTTGCCAAGTTGAATGTAACACCCGCTTCAGAAACTATCAGAACGAGCAATGGAGCTTTAATCAAAAATAATTATCTGGCGAATAATTTCGTTTTATCATCAGAATACAAATCTTTCAGCCTGCAATATCAGCTTAATATTCCGGTTTATACATTGAGCGGTGCTTTTTTAACGACCAACGAGAATCAGAATCATATTTTCGGAAGCTATAAGCAAAAAGAATGGACTTTTATCGCGGGAATGTACTGGATTGGAATGCCTTCGGAATATAAAACGAAAAGTTTACCTGAAAGTTTAGTCAATTACAGCCGTGTGAATCGAATTATGAATAATAAGTCAATGCTTATTTTAGGAATCAGCTATGATTTTTCAAAAGGTAAAAAGACCAATTTGGAAAAGAAACTGAATAATTCTACGGCTCCGGCTGCGACTTTCTAAAGTTAGTTCATACGTAAATAAAAAATCCGCCTAGAATAATTTTCTGGACGGATTTTTTATGGTATTTAAAGGTGATTTTAAGGAAAAAAGTTGATAAAATAATCAATTAAATTTTTAATACGACATGTTCTGTCGCCACGCGTGGATATATTTGTATTAGAAATAAGAAGCAGAATCCCGGGAAGTTATGATCTTATTAAACTAATTTTTAACCTTGAAATTATTATTTTAAATTATGTATAAAAAACAACTAGTAACCATTTTTCTTTTTCTATTTTTCATTTCTTATGCGCAGAATGAATTTATTACGGTTTGGAAACCTAATATTACAGGAACTATTAATAATTCCATATCCTTTGGAGGTACCGGAACGAGCTATACCATTGCCTGGGAAGAAGTAGGATATCCTCAGCATAATGGGGTTCTTACTTCTGTAACATCGAGTAGCGGCAGTCCTGAGGTGATTTCTTTTGGTACTTCTTTAAATGCGAACCCGATTCAGGCAACTTACAAAGTAAAAGCATCCAATGGGAGTGGATTATTTTATGGATTTAGAGGCAGTGCCAATATGCTGGCCGCCGGAAATCCTAAACTCTTCGAAGTGAGCCAATGGGGAGATATTCTTTGGCTTCAGCAATTCGATCAGGGATTTTCGAGCTGTCCAAACCTTGATGTAACTGCTACAGATGTTCCTAACCTGACGCAAATTAATAATTTATCTGAAATGTTCATTCATTGCACCTCTTTAGTTGGCAATAATTCATTTTCTAATTGGGATACGAGTAATGTTACAAACATGAAGGGTATGTTTAGCAGAGCAAAATTGTTTAATCAGCCTATTGGAAATTGGAATACAGCAAAAGTAACAGATTTTCGGGATATGTTTTCTTATGCATCTGCTTTTAATCAAAATATTTCAGCCTGGAATACCTCGTCCGGAACCAATTTCATTTCAATGTTTCAGGATGCGCTAGCGTTCAACCAGCCACTAAATTCATGGAATACGAGCAATGCAACGAATTTCCGTAATATGTTCTCTAATGCTAAATCTTTTAATCAGCCTCTTAATAATTGGAATACCAGTAAAGTTATAAGTTTTGGTCAGATGTTCACCAATGCCTCATCATTTAATCAGCCTATTGGAAACTGGGATGTTAGTAAAGTTTGGGGTGCTGATAGTTTTAGTATGTTTAATGGTGCTTCGGCTTTTGATCAGGATCTTTCTACATGGAATATCAGCTTTCAAAATGTTCCTTCAGCCTATGTGTATTTCGGATTTAATAATTCTGGTTTATCATGTATTAACTATAATAAATTTTTAATTGCTCTCAGCAATAATCCTACATTATCAAACTTAGGATCTGCAACTGGAGTGATAGAAGCAGCAGGATTAACTTATTCTACACCACAAGCCATTATGGCAAGAGCTCAATTGGTTAACAATGGTTTTAATATTGTCGGAGATACTTATAACGCAACTTGCGGCGCGAGTTTATCAACTTCAGAAAATTTAGTAAAATCAAAAACTTTGGCTTATCCTAATCCAACAACGGGAATAATAAACGTTGAATCTACAGCCAGCGAAACGGCTTATTTATATGATAGCACAGGTCGAATGATTAAAAATGTAACTTTAAATAAAGGAAATAATAAAATTGATCTTACAGAATATCCATCAGGAACTTATTTGTTAAAAGGGAATTCAACTTCTGCTAAAATAATGAAGAAATAAACAATTTTTAAATTTTAAATAAAACAATCCGTTCAGAATTTCTGGGCGGATTTATTTTTTGCGATATATTCTTTTAATCATTAAAATAACGAATGTTACAATGAAAGCAATTCCAAAAAATAAAGTGAAGCCTTCCAGTTTTTTATTTTCAGATTCTAATAAAACAATTTTTAGTTTTAAATCATTAATCATGCGATCTGGAGAATCTTCAATATAAGGTTTTACAGTGATCGACTGATTATCTTTTGCTTTTAATTCTTGTTTAAATTTTTCAGCTAGTTGCTCAAGTTGTTTTAAATCATCTGAAGAAGTTTGATCTAAAGGTTTTGTTGCGAGACAAATATGTGAAAAGATGAAGCCAGTATCAGAATCAATATGTCCAAAAATAAGATATTTTCCATTTTTATTGAATTGATAATCACAAGATGCTATCTGAGAAGAGAATAAAGTGGCCTGATTCTGGTAAAAACCATCAAATTGTTCGGATTTGAAAATTTTTTCAATCTTTACACGGCTTATAAAATTTTGCAATTTTTTGAATCCTGAAGGAGTTTGCTTTACATCTTCTACATTTCCAATAAAAACAAAGTCTGCATTTTCAAAAGACTTTTCAATGTTCAAAGGTTCACATTTACAAGCTAAAATATGAACTGACAGAAATAATGAAAAAAGAAATACAATTTTTGACATACCATTTATTATAAATGAGAAAATTCCTCAATTGAATTCAAATAAACAAAAAAATTCGTTCAGAAAAAATATTCCAAGCGAATCAATTATTAATAATTAAAGCTTTTATTTTTTGATGAATTTCGTTGTTTCTGTTTTAGCATCTTTTCCTGAAACTTCAATGAAATAAGTTGTTGAAGGTAATTCTGAAACCTGAACTTTCCCTGATTTTACATCAGATGTTTTAATCAGTTTTCCATCTACACTGTAAATTTTCGCCGTTGAATAATCTCCTGTTTCTCCTCTAAATTCTATAAAATCGGTTGCCGGATTAGGATATACTTTTAATTTATTTTTTTTAACAAAACTGTCATTCACACCCAAAACATTTTCAAACAAAGCTTGAGCTGCTGTAGTGGTTTGATTCATATTAAGAGCCGGGACATTGATATTAGCCGTCGTATGAGACAATAATGGGAATTTGTGAGTGCTGTCGTAATAAAAATAGGCCGTATTTGTAATGGTTCCCAAAGGAAATCCCGAAAAGGTTAAATTAAAACTCTGAACCGACTTTATTTTTAACACATTAGGATATGTTTGTGACCCAAGGAGTAAAGTTCCTGTTCCATCTACTGTAATATTGATGGTTCCAGAAAAATTTCCGGTAACATTTCCATTCGTAGGAGACGAAGTAAATGTTCCTGAAGCAGTATCTGAATCTTGCGTGGAAGCTGAATTTGTAGGATAAGAAATATAAGTTCCGTTATTGGTAGAAAAATTCAAGGTAGCGTCGGGGGTTACCAATCCTGTAATTTCCAGTTTTGAAGCCGATTGTTTAAAGTAGATAGTGTTTCCGCTTCCTATCATTTTCAAAGTAGAGCCAGGAAAAGTTGAAATTTCGCTTGCACTTGGTACAGAATAGTTCGTAGAAGAGATTGCCCCTTGCGTTACCGATGAATTATTGAACGTTGCACCAGTCCCCGTTTGTGAATTATCTACCGTTCCGTTTACCGTAAAATAATTGGGAGCGTCTCCCGGATTCGGATCGTTAAATGCTTTAGTAATCGTAGTTTGCGCAGAGCATAAACCAAAAGCTGTAAGTATACAAAATAAAGTTGTTTTCATGTTTTTAATTTTTGTTTAAAGTTAATAAAATAAATAATTGCTAGCTTCTGTAGATGTTAATTATCTTGTTGAATTTGAATAAAATATGTTTTTATTTTCTATGTCATTTTGAATTAACTCTGAATATAGAAATTGTGCGAATTTGTTTGTGCGAAAATATGTGTTTTCAATGAAAAAGTAGTACGTATTTCTACGGGTTCTACAGTTAAAAATCAATTTCTGAAAATAAAAAACCGCTCAAAAATTTGAACGGTTAACCTGTGCATTAAATATCTTTTGCTGTATTTTTAATTCTGACTGATTATCATTTTTCGGTAAGAATAAATATCTTCAATGGTTACCACCGTCATTTCTCTTTGCTCGGCAAAATGTACGATTTCGGGAAGTCTTGCCATGGTTCCGTCTTCGTTGGTTAATTCGCAAAGTACGGCATCATCACCCAAATTGGCTAGTTTTACCAGATCTACACTTCCTTCCGTGTGCCCGCGTCTTTCAAAAACACCGTCTTTTCTCGCAATTAAAGGGAAAACGTGTCCAGGACTTGCAATATGTTCCGCCAAAGCATTTTCAGCAACAGCTGTTCTGATGGTTGTTAGACGATCTTTCGCTGAAACTCCCGATTCTACGCCTTCTTTAGCTTCAATAGAAATGGTAAACGCAGTTTGATTTTTAGAATTGTTGGCTTCCACCATAGGGCGAAGATTCAGATGTTTACTTTTCTCCTCAGAAATACATAAGCAGACAATACCGCTGCATTCGCGGATCAAAAGTGCCATGTCTTTTTCTGTGATTGTAGAGGCAGGAAAGATGATATCGCCTTCGTTTTCGCGGTTTTCATCATCTACCAGAAGAATTCCTTTGCCTTGTTGTAGTTTTAAAAGTGCATTTTCTACACGTTCTTTCGGATTGGCTCCGAATTTTTCAATTAATTTTTCCATGTTATTTTTACTTTAAAAGTTAAAATACACTTCGGTACATGGAAATGAAATACGACACAGCGAGTCTATAGCAATAGCCTCACCGATCATTCCATTTTCTTCTCCCATCCAGACTGTAACTGTCGGTTTTGGAATTTCACCAAATCAGTCCTTTCAAAAAGAAAGGAGTCGCGGACTGTAACCGCCGGTAGGGAATTGCACCCCGCCCCGAAGAAAACTTATGCTAAGTTTTACTGTATGTTTTGTTTAAATTTTTTTAATTCATTAATTTTTTTATTTAACGCACAGACTGCTAATTTCGGGAAGTTTTTTGAGTTGAGAAAAGAGTTTTAATAGGAATTTTAAATAATTGGTCAGAATATTATTTAATTAATAGATGGTCAAAAGCTGAAAGAAATTTTTTTGAAAGACTTCCCACCTCAAGACTTCCATCTTCCCGCTCTTAACTATCGGTAAAAACGATTGGTTATATCGAAAAAAAGCGTTTTACCAATTATTAAACCTGCTGTAACTTTGCATAAAAATTTAGCAAATGCAGTCGTTAGTTGCGTTAAAATCTCCGAATTTCAGATTATTTTTCATCGGTCAATCTATCTCGGTTCTCGGTTCCTGGATACAGAAAACTGCCGTGGCGTGGGTAGTGTATCAATTAACAGGATCCCCTTTTATATTAGGACTTATCGGTTTTGTAAGTTTGGTTCCTACGTTACTTTTGTCTCCGTATGTCGGAAGTTTTGTAGAGCACAGCCACAAATATAAAGTGATGAAAAATACACAATATTTGGCGGCTTTGCAGGCATTTTTACTGGCTTTTCTGTTTTATTTTAAAATGTATAATATCAGCATCATTGTATTGTTGAGTTTGATGCAGGGAATTATCAATGCATTTGATGTAACCTGCAGACAGGCGATGATGATTGAACTGGTTGATACTAAAGAATCTTTACCGAATGCCATTGCACTGAATTCTGCTATGAGTAATCTGGCGAGAGTTGTAGGGCCTGCTTTAGCGGGAATTTTATTGTCGGTTTTTGGCGATGATTTCTGTTTTATCAGTAATTTTTTAAGTTTTATTCCGGTAATTTTCTGTTTGTATCTAATGAATCTGCCTTTTTATGAGAAAAAAGCGCAGCTTTCTAACGTTTGGCAGGAACTGAAAGAAGGATTTGCCTATGTGAAAGGTGAAAAAACTATTTTTTCACAACTTTTGCTGCTTTCTTTTTTCAGTTTAATGCTGATTCCTTTTACGACTTTGCTTCCCGTAATTGCTAAAGAAGTATTTTCCGGAACTTCAAAAACGTTTACTTTATTTGAAAGTGCGGTGGGAGTGGGTTCTTTGGTTAGCGCTGTTTACATGACCCGACTGAAACAAATCGGAAAATTGTATAAGATTATTTTGGTTTCAAGCATAATCATGAGTGGTGGACTTTTTATTGTTTCATTAAGCGGAAGTATTAATTTTGCAGTTTTAGGCTTAGCTTTAAGCGGTTTAGGAATGATCTCGCAATCGGCAGCGATTAACACGTACATTCAGCTTAATGCACTTCCTCACATGAGAGCGCGCGTCATCAGTTATTACATAATGGCTTTTATCGGAATGACGCCTATCGGCAGTTTATTAATTGGTTTTTTAGCAGAATATATCAGTACCCGAAATGTTCTTTTAATTGAAGGCACAATGGGGATCATTGCGACCATCATTTTTATGATGTATAGCAAAAGAAACAAAAAGCCAATTACTTCGCAGAATTAAAATGCTTTATAATCCAGTTAAGACATTCCTCAGAATCCATAATGCTCCATGAATGAGGATGCCTGAAGCCTTCCGGGCGAATGCCTCTGTCGTTGGTAATGATAAGGTCTGCGTTTTTATGACCTTTCAATTTTAATAAATTCATCATCGCGGTAATATCGACACAGTTGAGGTCATAAAGATCTCTTCCTCTGTTTTCCACCTCCCAAATAATACCAGGTTCTGTATAAATAAGGATTGGAATATTCATTAAATATTTTGCATTGCCACCGTCTTTATCACGATAGGTGAACATGGATTGTTTTAAATATTTATCTCTGTTTTTATCGGGCGTTCCAATGGCTTCTACCAATTCTTTGTTGAACATTTTGGCTTCGTTCACCGCTACTTCAGAAAAATTTCTTGCAATGTCTCTTTGCAGTCGGTAATACATATTTTCGTAATCAAGAGGAGGATCGAGGGCAAAAATAGAACTCGGAACAAAATAGGTGTTTTTGTCTCTCACCGAACGTTCGGCATAGGTAATGGCAAACATTCCGCCGCCTGAAAGTCCGCCAATTGAGATTTTATTTTTAGGGATATTAAATTTCTCCACATTCTCTTTGGCAATTCGGTCTAACAGTTTCTGATCTGCTTGATAAAAGAAATCACCGTTTTCTTCCCAATTAGTGAAAATTACCAAAATATTCTTATCGTAGGCAAGCTCATCAAGATAAATCTGGTTCATTACCCTTTCTGCAGTTTCGCCACCGCCTGGCAAAACAATAAGCATTCCTTCCGGTTTTCCTTCCGGAACGATTCTGTAGTAAAAGTTGTTGCTGTCTTTCAAGCTTACTTTTTCTGCTTCCTGAGAAAATGCGCTGGTGAAGAATAAAATGAATAATACAGTAAGAGAATGATATTTCATGGTTGAGCTTTTCTTTAATCATAGTAAAGACAACCCGTCGTAAAGATATATTACATTAAAAATAAACTTTTGTTTAAAAATTCCAGTTCCTTTTCTGTTGGCTGATTTTTAATATCAATAAAATTTTTAAAATCGGGACTGTCATCACAGAAAATAATGTCAAAGGTAAAACGATTATTCCCATACAAACCTCTGTGGATCATATTTGCAGAGAAAACAAGCAGGTCTTTTCTCTTTAGCGCAATTGTTTTTCCTCTTTTGAGATCATCACTGGGTTTTCTGCCGTTTAAGGAAAGTCGAGTTTCCGATTCTTCCTCTAAATCCCAGGTTGTATGAGTCGTTGGGATAAGTTCAATTCCCAATTCGGGCTGAAGCGGAATTCTGAAATGAATAACATTTTGTCTTGCAATATTTTTTTTCTGCTCTTCAATACTCATTCCTGTGTACTGAATATCGCGATGCCAGTAATTATTTTGTTCTTTATTAAAAGGATCAAAGAACAACTGGGTATTCAGAAATATTGCTTTGTTCGGAAAAATTGAGGTAATTATATCTGCTATTTTTTCCTGAGAAATAAATTTGAAAATGTCTAGCCTTTCTTCCTCATTAATCAATGAGCTTGAAGTAATACTATGACTGTTAATGGCTCCGGATCGAAAGTTTTGATCATTCTTTTTTAGCCAAAATTCATGAAACTTTATTAAAATTTTCTCTATATGCTGTAATTCATTTTCAGTAAAAAAGTCTTGAAAATGAAGGTACCCGGAATTTTGGTAGTTTTGAAGCATTTTTTTCAATTTAATTTTAAAATTAAAGTAAAAAGTTTATTCTTTTCTCAGCCAACCCAAAATTCTTGAATTTTTAATTTTCCATTTATTGTTGATGTTTTCTATATTAAAACTTTCGCGGCTTTTTGAAAACGGACCGGGATTTTGTTGAATGATTTCAATACTGTTTTGATTTACTTTGGAAACAATGGCAACGTGTCCGAATTTGTTGAAAATTGAGGGAGAATAAATCAGCAAATCTCCAATTTCAGGTTTGCTTTTGCTGGGGTTGGTAAATTGAATTAGATCTCTTTGTAAATTTTTTTCACCATCTTTCAGATTTTTATTGAAAAAGTCTTTTGCATTGCCAAAGGCATCAGGCATTTTATGATTATAATTTTCATAATAATATCTTTTCACAAATTCTACACATTGATATTGCAGTCCCAAATTATAGCCGTCTTCTGATATATTTCTTCCGCTGGAATTTCCAACACCGCCATTATAAAAAACATAAATACCGTTTAAGCTGTCAATTTTTTCTCCGATTTGATGATTGGTATTGAAATTAAACTTTTTCAATCCATAATTGAATCCAAAGATGATGACGAATAAAGTAATGAGTGAAATGGTTATTTTTTTCAATTTTGTATTTTAAGAAATATAAAAATAAATAAAAAACCGCTCTGAAAAAGTAAAGCGGTTAATTAATTATTATTTCAAGTTTTTATCCTTCCAAAAATGGTGGGATTTCTGTAGGAATTCCTATGCTGTTAAGCTCTTTTCTTGCAGAATTTAATTCTTCAACAATAATGCTCTTGATGTAATCTTCATTATACATCGCTTTGATATCAACAAATGTTTCATTTTTTCTGTATCCGCCGGTTTTCCAAGTGATAGAGGTAGGATAAGATTCATTTGGAGCCCAGTGAGGACCTCCTTTCCAATCTCCGTTGGTTGTTCTTTTTAAAGTATTCGTTAAAAGATAAAATCCGGGCTGAACGGTTAAAGTTCTGTTGCTGCTTCTTCCGGCTTGGTTCCAATCTGTTTTGTAGTAAGAGCAAACTGTTTTTTTGTATTCGTCTCTTCGAATTTTCATAAAAGCCTGAAAAGTTCTTGCTATTTCTTTTTGCAAATTTTGGGTTCTTTCAGCATATGTCTCTCCGGCTTGGGGGTCTTTACTGTACATATAGTACTGATGTGCTGTTCTCACTTGGCTCGTAATTTTGCCTTTCATGATGTCATCAAATTTACTTGTCGGGTTTTCGCAACTAGTGTGAGGATCTTGTGCCTGAAACAAATTAATGCCAAACATTAAGATAAGCATTGATGTAAAAAGTGTTTTCATGGTAACTGAATTTTAAATGTTAATAATTCTTTTTGAATGCCAGATTTACAGTTTCAAAATTATTATTTAATCAAAAGTCAATCAATTACCCTTTTGTGTAATATGTAAACGATAAATTATTTTATCTCCTTCAGTTTCTCATCAAACAAACCAATCAACAGGCTATTTCCGTTTTCGTCAATTTTTATTCCGCCGTATTTTGCTTTTTCATATTTTTCGGCTTCACCTTCCTGAAAGAAAAAAGATTCTGCCCCGATATTCACGTTCCAGGAATTGGATGAGGTATATTCAATTAAATATTCGCCCTTTTTTAAAGGAAGCTTTTCTTTTTGAAAACGAACTTTGTTGGCAACTCCATTCTTGTCTAAATGAACCACGCAAAAACCTCTTTTAGGAATATTCTGTGCGCCGATATTTTCTGAAATGCTGTAACGTAAACTCATATAATCCCCCTGCATCAGCGAACGCGGATCGACAGGAGCCAACGGAAGCAAAACAAGCTTTCCGTTTTTTAATAGCTCTTCCTTTTTTGAGACCGAAAAATTAAAATAAATAAATAAAATAATCAGATTGAAGAGAATGATAAGCCATTTATATTTTTTCATCAGATTTCAGTTTTTTGTGGGTTAATAAATAAAGTCCCAAAAACAAAATACCCGAAGAAAATAGTAAGATAGATTTGGTAAGCAGGGTAAAATGAAGATCATAATAGTATTGGGAAATAAAATAAATAAAGGCAATAATTCCGATAACCAGACTGGTTTTGTAATTCACCAGAAAACTGAGCAGAATAATTAAGATCGCTCCTGAAATAGCGGGTGATAAAACAGTTGGCAAAAGTAAAAGTACTGTTAAAATGTAAATTCCTGTTTTATGTTGCTGTTTATGAATCTTTAAAATTTCAAAAAGGTGAGAAAGCAAATAAATGATGGAAATAATACAAAATGCAGACGTGATCCAAATATCTTTAAACGATGTTTCAATAAGATCAGCTTTACTCACAATAATCAATCCGGATAAAAATGAAAATACCAACGCAATACGAATAGGATCATATAGCTTTGAAAAGATACTGTTATAAGTAATGAATTTCGCTTCTTTTACATAAAAAACAGCCAACAATATTGCCAAACAAGAAGTATAAAGCTGAACAAATCCAAAAAATTCATTAGAAACAAGCAGTGTAATAATAGCACCGTTAATCATTAAAACCGAGATGAAAGTGAGGATATAAGTTCTCACAATGCATAGCGAAATTAAAGAAATCAATATAAAAATACAGCAAATGATATTTTCATGAACTTCCATTTTTTCGAGTCCGAATCCTAACAATACAAAACCAATGATGTAAGCAGAAATGCTCAATGTATCAATAATAATTTTGTCATGAACTTTGCTGATTCCGATTCCGACACCCAGTAAAATAACCCCAAAGAATATCAATCCAAACTCTGAATCATACAATCCCGCCAACATCAAAAAGCCGATGAAGGCTAAACTTGCTAAAATTCCGCCAAAAATAGAGAGGATTTTTATCGCTAAAGACTGATGATTGTCATTTTTCTGATAATCTGCCCGAATAGCATCTTCATTAAAAAGAATTTCACGGTTTTCCTTTGTCTGAAGATAATTTGTGAATGCTTTTATTTCTTCTTTAGTTTTCATTTTTCCACTTTTTTTGAAGGTTAATCAAATTCATAATTACCAAAGTCACACTGATAATAATAAAAATGCTGACTAATAAAAACATTCCGATATCTTCCGACATCTTGAAAAGCAATGCGGAAATAATAATGATAAAACTTAACGGAATTACCGCGAGATAAAAGCCGTCTTTCGATTTTAAACCGAACCAGATTCCCAATATAAAAACTGCGATCACGATCGTCATTAAAACCGGAAATAATGGTTGATAGGTGTCTAAAATGCCGATAATAACTGCGAAGGTTCCAAAAACAGCAATTGCCAATCCCAAAACATACGTAAACCAACTCGGAACATTCTCAATTTTTTTATATTTTGACAACAGAATAGAGGCAATCAAAACCAAACTGTTGAATACGAAGAGAGCAGCGGTTACAAATATTTCCGGCCATTCTTTCGCCACTTGCTGCGAATATAAGATGAATGTGGTATTGATTAATACTAAATACAGCAGCCACAGCGGCGCAAAGTTGGAAACCAGAACCCATAAAGTAATAAACAGCGTCCACGCCAAAAAGAAATCGTACGCATTTGCTCCCGTCTGATAAATTTGTCCGAAAACGGCAAATAAAACGCCCACTAAAAATGCAGATCCTGTAAGAATAATATTTCGGGTGCTGCTCTTGAGTTTGGGAAGTAAAGCGATGACGGTGGTTAAAATAATAAGCGCTTCTGTTAATCCTAATTTAGCAAACTTGTGAAGATCTGCCCAATTGTAGGCAAAAAAGAAAATGATGCCCGCGGTGGTAAAACCTATTCCCAACGTCATCAAAAGTAGACGGAGAAACTTTTTCCAGCTTTCCAAATCGTTGTAAACTTTTTCCTTTAAAGCCCGATCAATCGCTTGCTCCGAAATAGTATGATGGCGGTTGATGAGGTGAATGTCTTCCCGTTGAATATCTTTCATGTGTTTGGTGTTTTTCTTTATTTTAATTAAAACTAGGCTGCTCTGCAGTTTGCTTATTTTCAATGGTTTTCATTATTGATAATAACTCTTTTTTCATTTCAAAATATTTTTTGTGAAGAAAATACGGCAGAAAATTAATAGCACTCATCAGATATTGCAAATGCGTATCCAGATATTGATCATTATTAAAATAAATAAGGTCTTTTTCAATATAATATCTTAAATCTTTGATGGTTTGTTCCTCCAGATCTTCTGTTAATAAAGCATTGTTGAGGTAAAGAAGAATTTCAGTTTTCAATTTTTCTTCTAATGGTTTTAATTTTTTAAAGTTGATTGAAATTTGTTCAAAAGGTGTTCTTTCACTGATAAATGCTGTGGCTGCAGCGACTTCTGTATATATTTTAAAACGATCTTCATATTCTTTATCATAAGCGGCAAAACTATTATACGTAGTTTCAAATTCTTGCTTTTTGTCAGATTTTTCAGCAGATTTTAAGAAATAGGTATAAATATTAGAATCATTTTCAAGGATCTGAAGTTTTAATTCTGAAATTTGATGATCGATCTGTGGAATTAATTTTGTGGCTTCTTTGGCTTTGTATTTTTTTCCGTCGTAATCAAATGTTTTCAAAGGAATTTCTTTACTGATGACAGCTTCAATCGTTTTCTTATCACTTTCGAGTGCCAATAAAGTGTACACCAGTTCTACTTTTTCTTTGCTGAACAATTCTTCAAACGAAATATCATTTGCCGCTACATTTTCTTTAGCATTAAAATCCGGGTTTTTATTGTCGTAATACCCGTTGAAAATTGCATCAAATGAATCTTTTTTGAACTGCTTTTCAAATTCTGAAGTAAATGTTTCGAAATCAAGATCAATTTTATCTTTTTGATATTTTACGTTGGAGAATAATTTTGTGGTAAGTTTTTCTTCCGTTTTACTGAAATCTTTAAAAATATTTCGGGCGGGCTCATTTTCTGCTTCTTTTACAATGTTGAGGTTTCGAAGTCTTGCAATACGTTCTTCATGAGAAGGATGCGATGCCCATTGGTTTTCGATGACTAATTTTGATTTGTTGAAAAGGCTGGATTCAGAAAGTTTTACGTTCGGAAGATCGTTTTTGGTTTCCACTTCACTTTGTTTCGCAAGGAAATTCATTACAAAAAACTGTTCTTTATAAATATTCTTACTTCCCTGATTTTTTGAAATTCTGTTTTCGTAAAAGTTGATTACTTTCTGATAAGATTCTGCGGCAAGCTCGATTCTCAACAAAGATTCTTCCAACGAAATTGATCCTGCAATATTGGCAGCAACTTCATCGGCATGAAACTCCATTTCTCGGGAAAGTGCCATATGACGGATGTTCACAAATGAATACATCTTTACCAAAACCCACTGGATTTTACCTGTGATAAAAACCGCCAACATAGCAAAAAGTGAAAAATATCCGCTCATATTAGCCCATTGCTGAATAGAATTTCGATAAGATTCATCATCATTTACAAGGTTGAAAATAATTTTATTCACATTATACACATAACTTCCCACTTTCATCGAGCGTTGTGAAAAGTGCCCGAATTCATGAGAAAGAACGGCTTTCAGTTCCTGTTTTGTTGAGGTATTGATTAATCCAACACCGATAGTAAGATTTTTTTTAATCGGAAAAAACATGCTCCAAAAACTGGAATCGTAGAAAACGCTTGCATTAACATCGTATGATAAATATACTTTTTTGGGAAAATCGGTTCCGGCTTCTTTTACGATTTCATCAATCATTTCAAAAAGTTCCGGCTCGTCAGATTTGGTGATTTCTGTGAGATAGCTTCGGTCATTAATATGTTTTTTAAACAAAAATTTAATGATGAAATAAAATACGAAAAGTCCGGTTCCGGCAAGACCTAAGCCCAGCATTATCGTTACAAACATCGGTTTAATGGCAATCAGCCATATTCCTACACCAATACATGCCATCGCCAGCAAAATGGTGAAAAGAAACATGAGAATATAAACGATAATGAAGATGCTGATCGCGAAAATGGCAGATTTGCTTTTCTTCCTGAAATCTTCGGAAACTTGAATGTACATGGAAATAATTTTTTACAATAATAAGAAAAAATGATAAACTGCTTGATTTAGAATTGAAAAAGGTAAGCCCAGAGGTTTGATTTGTTGCTTAAATAACAAAACCTCCGACATTTTTAGCGGAGGTTTGGGATTTTATCATTTGTGTGTATTGGATGGTTTTGATTCTTTCTCATCATTTGTGTTTTAATGAAGAATCAAAAGGTTAATTTTTTAATAGTTGTCTTATTTGTTGTTACAAAGATAGTTTCTGAAATACCTTTGAACACAATAAAAGATGTAGATATAATTCGTTTTGGTTGTAGATATTTATCGACAAAATGATATTTAGTTAATAATTTTTACTTCCGGATTATTTTCTGCTTTTCAACTGAAAAACATTTCCTTCAGGATCTAAGCCATCGCACAACCAAAAATCATAATTTTCAAAAGTTTTTATTTCGCGCATTCTTACGTTCTTTGAAAGTAATTCGTTTCGAGCCAAAAGGATGTCAATATCAATCTCGAATATCAGTTTTGTATTATTATCAAACTGATGATCTTTGGAAATTTTTTGTAAATATTTTTCGCCGATTTTATGAAATGCAATATGAGACGAACCTGCATTCAACAATGCCCATGAAGAATCTTCTTCAAGAATTGTGAAATTAAAATGTTCAACATAAAAATTTTTGATTAATTCTACATTTTTTACGTAGAATAAAGTGGTGTCGAGGTTTGCGTTCATTGTTGTTCAGTATTTAATTCTATTCAAAAAGTTCTTCCGCATTCGCCAAAATTTCACAATCACAATAACCACCATTTTTAGCTAGCCAACCGAGAATGATTTCAATATTTTGAATTTTATTTTTTTCTAAGAATTCTGTAGTTAATGTATTGGTGTCATCACAACCAACTTTCTCTAACTGAATATCCAAAAAATCGAAAAGTTGTTGAAAATAAATTCGATCCATAGGAAGACTATTTTCAAATTCTTCCTGTTGTTTTTGTCTTAATTCGTTTCGAAGTTGCTTTCTTCGTTCTTTTTCATTTTTATCCATAGCTTAACTGTTTCTTTATTAATCAAAACGATAAGGATAAACAATTTCTTGCAGATCATTTTCAAGTTGTTCCCAATCTTCCAGCTCGTCAACGAGGTTTAAAACCATTTCTTAGGTTACTATTTCTCCGTTATAGATTTTTGTGACTGTCTCTAAAGGAATTCCGGATTCTTTATAACTATCTTCAAAATATTCTGTTGCCCAGTCGATGTAAGTTTGTGGATTTCCATCAAATATATTCAACATTTCTTCAGAAGAATCTTCATTATTTTCAATTTCTCCTGTTTGCCAATGGTTTTCATGAGTTGTCCAAAGACAAAATGTTGTTCCAATTGAATTGACTGGTTCTCCAAAAATAAATTCATGAAAAACTTGAGGCAAGTCGGCTGTTAATTTCTGTTTGTCAATTTGTTGAGATTCGTGGGCAAAACCATTAATCACACAGCCATTTTGTGGAAATAAAATAAGCATTTGATCTCCCGAACCGTTCCGCATTTCGAAAAACTCTTCATGATCCGACCATTGGTTGTTGTAAGAATAATAACGATATTCCCATTCCTGCGAAAGAATAGCATCTAAAACAGAAATGGCTTTACAGATATTTTTTAATTTTTGTGAAGAGGGTAGAAGTGAAAGGTTTTTGGTTGAGATCATGGTGTTAACTTAGTTTTAGGCTTGGCTTAAATATTTCCTGCATATTTTTTTTCAACAGGAATAATATTAAGAATAATCTTTCACTTTTTCAAATCTAATCATGGAATTTGATTATAAAAAGACTCGTTGTTGAGGGAAATAACTTCTAACCTCAAGCTTCCTTCTTCCAGCCTATTAATTTTACCTCATAACTCTAACTTTCTGCAATTCTCCTTTTTCATTTTTATAGGTAAAAATATACGTTCCACGCGGTACTTTTGTTAAATCTATATTTTTGTTATAGTATGCAAAACCTTTTCCGACTTCTTTTCCATTCATTGTATAGACAGTAAATTCAAACTGGTTGCTGTTGTTTTTATTGCTGATCACGAAACCGTCTCTTTGGGCATTGGTATACACTTTTGATTTAAGTATATCTTCATCGGTATTTTTAGTAGAAAGTGCTTCTTCGCCAATATCGGCAACTTGAATGCTTTTAATTGCTGATTTAGTGGAAGATGTTGTACTTCCACCAATGATGTATAATTTATTGTTATAGATTTCTGCAGCTGCATGTCTTCGCGGAATCATGTTGGATGATAATTGATGCAATTTATTGGTTTCTGTATCAAAATAGGCCAGAAAAGTTTGATTATTATAACCTCCTGCAATAAAAATCTTATGACCGAATACCGCTAATGAATGACCGGAAATCGGAGCAGGCATCATATATTGCTCAGTCCATTGATTTTTGTTGAGATCGAAAACATTGATAAGACGGGACGACGTACCGTTAAAACCACCAATCACATACAACTTATCATTCACAATTTTGCCTTTTGTTTCTCTGGCTGTAGGCATATCGGGTAACGGATTCCATGTATCTGAAGCAATATCATAGTATTGGAATCTATTAGAAAATATTGTGGTTGCAGCATTGTTTAGTCCGCTGCCGCCGAACGTATATATTTTTCCGTTGTGGATGGCAGAACCTGCATTTCCTGTGTAGGCACGATTAACAGCTCCCTTCGTTATTTTATTAGTTTCAATGTCTAGAATTTCGAGATGGCTATTTCCCCAACCGTTAAAAATATAAATTTTATTATTGTAAGTCTCCGAATTGGCGAATCTTTTGGGAAACAGCGTAGAGTTGATGATACTCCAGCGGTTGTCTTTAATATTGTATTTCTCGATAAAATTAGCATTACCATCAGTGCTTTTATAACCATTGCTCACATAGATATTATCGTCTACAATGACACTGCTTATCGCTCCTCTGCCGATAGACATATCTGAGAGATGTTTAAAATTTAATGTTTGTGCATTTGCGATGAATAAGCCGAAAATTGAAAGGAGTAATAATTTTGTTTTCAATGGTGGTGGGATTTGGTTTTAAAGATAGGGAAAAGTAACGGATTGTGAATTTTCAATATCGAGTTTGTTTTGAAATGGAAAACCATTCTTACAATTGAGCGGCTTTATATTGATTGATATGAGCACCAGCTGGAGATAATATAAAACTACATCGTAGAAAAGTAAAATGAC
>DKLU01000472.1:3744-12790 GCA_002455915.1 Chryseobacterium sp. UBA6632 | reverse complement strand
AAAAAAGCATGACATTTCGTTAATAATGCTAAAATATTAAGCAATGAATGAATTAACACTTAACAAAATATAAGAACCAACAAATCAATAAATTACAAATTTACAATTAACACATATAGTACAATAGTGGTTGATTAATTAACGCCAATTAACAGCTTAAATTAATCTTTTTTAATTCCTACTAAATAGATTTGTTTCAACATTAATGTAAAAGCAAATCGTTTTTAAAAACACAACACCAAATCATTATTACCATAAAAATCAAAAAACTTATTATGAAATCGTTTAAGAATATAAATATAGGCGCTTTGATTGAACAAAGAGTCACAGAATATGAAATAGATATATCCAGAATATGCAATTTTTTTTCTTGCACCGAAGAGGATATAAAAAACATGTATGATTCTAAAACCATTGAAACTGAATTACTTTTAAAGTGGAGTAAATTATTGGAATACGATTTCTTTAGAATTTATTCTCAGCATTTAATTTTATTTTCTCCCCAAAGTAATTTTTATACATGTCAGAAAGAAAAATCTACATCATTACCTCAATTCAGGAAAAATATTTACACAAAAGAGGTGATCGATTTTATTGTAGAGCTCATTAATTCCGGCGAAAAAAACATGAATGAAGTGATTGAGCGCTACGGAATTCCGAAAACGACATTACACCGATGGACGGTGAAATACCGAGATATGGAAAATGATAAATATACACAAAAAATTAACTAAGAAATACGAATATCATGCAGCGAACATGCCCAAATTACAGGGTGATCTATAATGATATCATTAACAGAGACCATCCTAATAAAAAACAAGAGTGCAACAATATCCTTAGTAAGGAAGAAATATCAATGCTTGACGTAATAAAACTCAATAATATCATTTTTGGAATACAGGATAAAAAAACGGTAGAATTTAACCAAAAACATAGATCTTACGATAAAAATACAATACTGGAAATCTTAGAATATCAAGAAAAAAATGAATTGAATAACACAGAATTAGCAAATCATTTTAAATTAAGTAGAAACACAGTGGCAAAATGGAAAAAACACTTCAAACAGAAGCATTTGCATTCGCTTAATATTTAATTCTACTCAGCTAAAAAAACACAATCAACATAAATTTAAAAATATTAAAGTGAGTGCAAATGTTTTTTTAAATAGTATTAACCATTAAAAACGATAGATATATGAAATAAACCAATGAACAATCATACAATATAATTATTAAGTGGAAGTAGGGAATGCAAACACGCCAGAATCAGATACTCATCCCAATTTGTTTTTTGGCTGTTTGCATCCTATTTTTTTATTTAAATCTTTCTAAAGAAATCTCCTGATGCAGCGGAATGTTATTTTCAATAAAATCATATAGACTTTTGGTGAAATAACAGCCATTCAAAATACCTCTAGCCCCTAAACCATTGAAAACGTATAAATTATTAAACTCTGAATGTCTTCCTATAATTGGTCGTCTGTCTTTCACAGTAGGTCTGAAACCAAAATTAATTTCATTTATCTTAAAATCATAAGGATAAAACTCAGACAATCCATTTTTAAGCTGTTCTACAGCAGTTTCATCAATATTTTCATGTAATTGTTCTCTATCATACGTTCCGCCATAAAAATACAGACCATTATAGGTTGGAAAAAGGAAATGTTTTTTTTTGATTGTAATATTTTCTGAAAGAGATTGTGAAAGCTCAACTTTAATATGATGCCCTTTATTTGGATTCACCGGAATTTCAGAAAAATAAGGATTATCTTTCACCGCCATTCCTTCACAGAAAATAATATTTTTAAACTTTAAATCCTGATAAGATGATTCAGAAATATCAATTTCAGAATAATTGAATTTTTCTTTAATTAAATTGCCTTCATTTTCTAAAAACTTAAATAAACCATTAAAAAATCTATTAACATCAAGTCTGGCAGACTGATTTACCTTTCCGGAGAGAAAATCATTTTTTACTATATTTAAACGATCAAATTTTTGATCAAGAAAATTAATTAACTCTTCTTTTTCTGATTTTTTAAGCCATAAATTCTTTTCATTTTCATCATGAAAAATCCTGTGAATAGGAGCTTCAATCAAATAATTTTGTCCTGTGTATGCTTCAATCTCTTTCAATGTTTCTTTTAAGAAATTAATCTGCTCCTGAGCTAACCAAAAAGTAGTAAATTTCTTCAAAACTACCGGATTAATAATCCCCGCCGATACCTGAGAAGCACTCTTTTTACCTTCTGAAAACAGTACAAACGATTTGTCATTTTTAATCAGTTGATGTGCAAAAAAAAGACCTGCATATCCGTCTCCTACGATTATATAATCTACATTTCTCATAATAAAAAAACCTGAGTAAAAATACTCAGGTTTTCTATAAATATCAAGTGAAATCTTAGTAATTCCACATATCATTTTCCATTTCTAGAATCTGCTCTTTAATTCTATCGCTTTCTTCTAATTGCTCCTCAGCATTTTTAGGAATATAATCTTTAATAATTCCATCTCCTAACCCGCTTGAAGATTTGTAAATGATAGAAGAAAATCTTCTTGCATTAATTAAATCATCAAAAGAAAGGTCAGCTGAAGAGTTTTTTCTGTTGAAAACATAGTTGTTTGCTAGAATATCTCTTGCATTTGGATAATAGATCCAGAACAAGTCAATAAGCTCATCATTACTTGCAATTGGCTTACCATCTGGCCCGATTACCCCTTGTACAGCAGGATCTGGACCCATAGCAGCAATACCAAGAGGTCTGTATTTCATTTGTCCGTCTCTCTTATCGATAAACCACATACCCATGATTTTAAGAACTTTTACTTTATCAGTTGTTGTCTTATAAACGTCGGTATATTGCTTTTTCTCTGCATCGGTTAATTGTCTTCCAGAGTTAAGAATATCAATCGCAGCATCATTGATAACTACTTTCTCCAATCTTTTCTGAATACCTTCTGCAGATAATCTATCTACAAAGTTTTCATCGTTATAAACCTGCTCAATTTTTCCGCTTAAAGCAGCATCCAATAAAAGCTGATATAATGATCTTGTCTGAGTAGACAATAAACCATCCGGATTATCATAATAGAAAGGTTGGTTAATCTTATCATTCATATCGATAATTTCCCAAACAAACATACTTTTTAAGATATCTTTATCATCAACGAAGCCATATTCTAAAGGCTTCACTGTTTTATCAACAACAGTATCTCCTACTTTCTGCTTGTTTTCCTCTCTCATCTTTCTGAATTCTTCCGGAGAAGAAGCGTTCAGAATAGTTTGGGAAAAAGCAAATCCCGAAACTAATACTAAAAGGCTGCTAATATATTTTTTCATAATAAATTTACAATTTTAGTCCTATTGAACGTTAATTAATATAGGAGTAATGTTTTTGATTACTTGTCCGTCTAAACCTTGAGCTGTAGCTTTAATATCAAAGATAGAAACCACATCTCCAGTTCTTAAACCTCTCACTAATCCAGCTGCATCATCTAAAGAACTACCTTTAATTAATAATGCTGCTTTACCAGGAACTCTAACCATAAACTGAGTTACAGTGAAAGATACCGGGAAGTCGAAATCAGGAATAGCTGCCTGAACAGATTGGTTAGGAATAGAAGTTGCCGGCATAGACAATACATTCTGTCCTCTCATCTGACCTTGTGGAGGTGGTACATTCTTAATTCTATATTCAAATACTTGAGATACAGATTTTCCGTAAGGATCTACACCTGATAATGTTAACTTAACAGTATTTCCGGTAGATGGTTTTACAATCCATTTTCCAGCTCCAGTATTTCTTACAGTAGCACCAGGAGCAGATAGTGATAATTTAGAATTATCAGCACCTAAGATTGAACCAGATACAGGGTTCTCAAGACCTCTATACATTACGTTCATCTTATCAGCAGAAAGTAATAATCCTTTTTCAAGTTTTACTTCTCTAGGTCCTGCAATTACATTATAAGTATGCGTCCAAGGGAAAGATTGAGGCTTACCAGTAGCATCTGTTAACGTAATAGTTCCACTCAACTTATGTTCTCCGATACCAGCTCCAGAAATAGGAATGATACCTTTACCATTTTCTTGCTTGCTCACTCCAGAAATGCTGATCTTATTGCTATTAGAATAAGTACCTAACATTACTTTTACTTCAGCCTGTTTACCAGCCTGAATATCTGTAGGACCAGAAACAATTGGCTCGTAGCTTGTAAATTTGATACTTGCATCTACTTTTTCCTGTAGTAATAATGCTAAGGCATCAGATTGTACGTTTCTTGCATCATTCTGAATAATTTCTAAGTTTGAAATCGCAGCGATAAGTGGTTGGTGATAGAATTTATTCTGAAACCATGTCTTACCGTTAGGAGATTTTCCTTTAGGATATTCAGCAATGATAGATTTATTAGCTCTATCTACTAAATCTTGTAACTGAGGATTGTTTCCAAATGCAGAGTTAATAAAATTTCTAACATCATCAATTTTTGCTTTTAAATCTAAAGCTCCTTTCTATTGTGCATTTTCATCTCCTTCTTTGAAGAAGTAAGCCATTGTTGCCTCATTGTTGTTAAGAGCAGCAAAATTTTCACTTACATCAAGATCTTTTCCTGTTTTAGGATCTTTATCATGAAATTCTGATTGCTTTTTAAGCGTAGTTTTAATATCATCAGCAGACTTCACTAAAACATCAATTTTTCCTTTTAATTGCTTATACTTTTCCCAAGGTTGAGCATAAGTATCTGGAACCTGCTGAGCTTTAGCCTCAAGAGTTCTTTCGAAGATTTTCTCGTTTTTTCTCTCTGTTAAAGTTCTTGTCTCATTAAGTGCCTTTGTTGAGTCATAGTATGATCTGATGATTTCTGCATCAATATTTAGGGCCATCATCGCGATGAACACCAAATACATTAGGTTGATCATCTTCTGACGAGGTGTCTGTTTTCCTGCTGCCATTCTTTCTTTTTGTTTTTTTGATTAAGTAGTTAAATTATGAATGGTTTGGGAATTAAGATTTCATAGCAGTTAACATACCACCATAAACTCTGTTTAAGTTGTTTAAGTTTGATGTTAAACCTTGTAACTCTTGATTGAATTTTTCAGATTGTTCTGCAGATTTTTGCATATCTGCAACATATTTATTAGCAAATTCAGACTGTCTCTTACCGCTTTCCAATTGCATAGCATAAAGAGCATTCATGCTTTCCATGTGAGTAGCAGCTTTGTTCAACTGATCGTTATACTTATGAGTAGAAGCAGAAACATCTACAGTTTGATTAATTTGATCTACAGAGCTAGAAAACTTGTCGATACCAGTTCTTAATCTTTCAAATAACTGAACATCAAGTTTAGCATCTTCCAACATTTTATCCAATTTAGTAGAAAGAGAATTTTCTAATTCTGCAAATTGATTCGTAAGGTTAGCTCCTTTTGGAGAAGTAACGTTTGAGTGTAAAGGATTTGGGTTTGCATGCTTATCCAATAATTCTGGATAAACATTTTCCCATGCATAAGACTCTTCTGTTTTCGGAGGGTCGAATGCGAAAATGATGAAGATGATAGCTTCTGTAATAAGTCCTACAGTAAGGGCAATGTTACCATTAATTGGTCCCAGAGTAATGTGAGTAATTTTAAGCCAAGCTCCAAGAATTACAATTGCAGCACCGAATGAATAGAAGAAATTCATCCACGCATCTTTAGTCTTAAACATATACGTTAGTTTTTTTTAATGTTAAATTTTAATAAAAATAATTAGCCGAAAAATAATGTGTTATCTTTTGATAGTTCTAGGTTTTACAGCAGCCTCAGGAATATCCTGTACCGTTCTAAATCCGATATAACTTCTAGCAGAATCTTTTCTTTCCCAGTCTCTTGCACCTGTCATAAGCATATAGCCTACGTCTTTCCAAGATCCACCTCTTACAGATTTTTTGTTATCAATTCTGTCTTTAGTAGAAGGATTTAATGTAGAAGAGAACCCGTATGAAGAGTTGTTATACGCAGATTCAGTCCATTCAGAAACGTTTCCAGCCATATCAAATAACCCATATCCATTTTTCTTAAATTTCTTTACTGGAGCTGTATATGTATAAGTACCTTTTTTCCCGTCTTCCATGTAGTTACCTCTCTTCGGTTTGAAGTTAGCTAAGTAACAACCTCTGTCATCCATCAAATAAGGACCACCCCAAGGGTAAGTTGCATTCTGCATACCACCTCTTGCAGCGTATTCCCATTCAAATTCTGTAGGAAGTCTGAAAATTAAAGGTCTTTGTTTTTTTCTTTTTAAGCTTTCGTTGTAATCAGATTTTAATTTTGTTCTGAAGTTACAGTAAGCTCTTGCTTGGTCCCAAGTTACCCCAACTACAGGATAATCTTTGTAAGCTTTGTGCCAAAAATATTGTTCAAATAATGGCTCATTATAAGCGAAGTGGAAATCTTTTACCCAAACAGTTGTATCTGGATAGATGGCAATGCTTTCACTCTTAAGGTAGTTTGCACCTCTTTCGTTATCAGCAATTGCAGCTCCCATATCTCCCCATCTGTAAGTATATTTCAACTTACTAACATCAAGGATTCTTTCATTACCAATTCTAGAAGATGCAGGTAAATACATAGATTCTAATATTTCTGCATATTCTACATCAGGATATTTTGAAGTACTCCAGTGCAAAGGGATTTTCCAATCTAGTTTTTTGCTAGCATCGTACTCTCCGTCTTCTCTACCTCCTTGTCCCTCTAAATATTCTTGATATGGTGTTAAATTATCTTCTTTTTTCGCAAGGTATGCATAATCACCGATTCCGGTACCTCTTCCACCACCTTCACCACCTTCTCCGGCAGCTTCAGCAAGTAGAGTTCTAGCGATAGAATCTCTTACGTAATTAATGAATACTCTGTACTCAGCATTAGTAGTCTCAGCTTCATCCATAAAGAAAGCAGAAACAGTAACTGTTTTCAATCCCGCCTTTTCAGGAGTATTTGTAGGATCCTGATCAGCTAAACCTGCAATAAAGGATCCTGCAGGGATTGCAACCATACCGAAAGGTCTTTCTGCAACAAATGATTTTGTTTTTTCTCTTGGTATCAATTCTCCTTTTGTTCCTGGTTTTCCCACAGAAGAGCTACCACCACCTGAACAAGATACCGACGCTACCGACGCAGACAATAATAAAAGAAATATCCTTTTCATGTTAATTTTTATAATTAAGCCGTAAATATATAATTTTTTTAAGAAACTTTTAAGATTTTTTTTGAAATAACGTGAGAAATCTAAATTTATTTTATTTCAAATAAACTTTTATTCCACAGTTACAGATTTCGCAAGGTTTCTTGGTTGATCAACATTTGCACCTCTGTAAACAGCGATGTAGTATGCCAACAACTGTAAAGGCACTGATGCTACGATTGGTGAGAAGCATTCTGATGTCTCAGGAATCTCGATTACGTAGTCTGCCATTTCACTTACCTGCGTGTCTCCTTTATTTACAACAGCAATTATTTTTCCTTTTCTGGCTTTAATTTCCTGAACGTTGCTTACAATCTTATCATAATGCCCTTTCTTCGGAGCAATGATAACGATTGGCATGTTTTCATCAATTAAAGCGATAGGACCGTGCTTCATTTCTGCAGCCGGATATCCTTCAGCATGAATATAAGAGATTTCTTTAAGCTTTAATGCACCTTCTAATGCCGCCGGATAGTTGTATCCTCTTCCTAAATAAAGGAAATTGGTAGCATTTACGAAGTCTTTTGCAATATTTTGAGTTAATTCATGAGTGGTGCTTAAAACTTCCTCAATTCTTCTTGGAATAGCATCCAATTCAGAAATTAAGCTCATGAATTCTGCATTTCCTAAGTTACCATTGTGTTTACCTAATTTAAATGCAATTAGCGTAAGAATGGTAAGCTGAGCCGTGAAAGCTTTGGTAGAAGCCACCCCGATCTCAGGACCTGCGTGAGTATAAGAACCAGCATCTGTAATTCTTGCGATAGATGAATCTACCACGTTACAAATACCGTAGATAAATGCTCCTTTTTCTTTAGCCAATTTTAAAGCAGCCATTGTATCAGCAGTTTCTCCGGATTGAGAGATCGCGATTACAACATCTTTATCTGTAATAATAGGATTTCTGTATCTGAATTCAGAAGCATATTCCACCTCAACCGGAATTCTTGCATATTCCTCAATCAGATATTCTCCGATAAGACCCGCATGCCAAGAAGTTCCGCAAGCAATGATAATGATTCTGTTGGCATTTTTGAATTTCTCGATATGATCCCAAATCCCGGCCATTTTAATAACTCCTTCATCTACAATAAGTCTACCTCTCATCGTATCGTGTACAGATTTTGGCTGTTCGAAAATTTCTTTTAACATAAAATGTTCATAACCTCCTTTTTCAATCTGCTCCAAACTCAACTTAAGCTCTTGAATTTCTGGCTCAATTTTAGAGTTATCGTTAATGGTACGAATATCAACCCCTTTTTCTAAAGAGATTGTTGCCATGTGACCTTCTTCTAAATAGATCGCTTCTTTTGTAAATTCTACAAACGGAGAAGCATCTGAAGCAATAAAATATTCTTTATCGCCAAGACCAATTGCTAAAGGAGATCCCAATCTAGCAACAACTAATTCACCAGGGAAATCTTCGTGCATTACAGTAATCGCATATGCACCATATACTTCATTCAAGGCATATCTTACAGCTGTCGGGAAGTCTGTTTCAGCATTTAAATCCATAAAATACTGTACAAGATTTACCAAAACTTCTGTATCTGTTTCAGATTTAAAAGTAAAACCTTTATCCTTAAGCATGGTTTTAATGGTATCATAATTTTCAATAATACCATTATGCACCAAAGCAATTTTTCCGTTGTTAGACAAATGCGGGTGAGAATTTCTATCACTAGGAACTCCGTGAGTAGCCCAACGAGTGTGTCCCATTCCTATTTTCGCAACCCCTTTTAGCTGGCTCGAAATATTTACAAGATCATCTACTTTCCCTTTGGTCTTTTCAACTTCAAGTTTATTATTTCCATT
>DKLU01000472.1:0-3690 GCA_002455915.1 Chryseobacterium sp. UBA6632 | reverse complement strand
AGAACGATTCCGGCACTGTCATACCCTCTGTATTCCAATCTTCTAAGACCGTTGATTACGATATCGTAAGCATCTTGAAAACCTGTATATCCTACTATTCCGCACATATTTTATCTCGTGTTTTTTAGTTTTTTAAAATTATTTTGTTCCGTAGGTAACTCTCACCTTAATTCTGTTGGCATTACTTGCATCTGATCCTATGAAAACAGCTCTGCTTCTGTCATACGCTCTTGAGCTGTATTGCTGGCCAGCAAGTGTACCTGTAGATGTTTGTAAGAAAGTTCCTAAATCAATTCTATAATATCTTCTAGTATAATCAACATCTTCTTTTGCTTCTACAATATCTTTAAGAGATTTAGTTACAGTAAAGTCATAATATGATGGATTTTTATCTAAATCATACCCTCTGTAAAGAGAGAAATTATTAGATCCTGCAATATCTGTTAAGTCTGTTGTAAATGTAGAAGTCGTTTTACCGGCATCATCTACCACTTTTTGTAAAATTGTAAACGAAGTTGGCTTGTAATATTTATTAGTCCACAGATTTTTATCTGTATAAATTCTAATTTTGGCACTAATTATAGCTGCTTTATTTTCCTTATACATTTGTTTTAATGAATCAATTGAAGTTTTCGAAAATCTAACTCCAATAGAAGCACCTCCCATACCCTGAGTATATAATTTTTCGTCTCCGTTCGTTTTATTGATTGAGTTCATTGCATTTGTATATGCAGCAGGTCTATTGTAAGCATAGCTTCCAATATGTGTATTTCCAGATCCTACAGCAAATGTATAGGTTGTCTGAGGTCTCGTAGTGGTACCGTTTTCAGTTTTATCATTCTTATAGTACATTACCAATTCAAGATCGTTAGGACCGAAGTTCATTAAATAACCATCGTTTTCTGCTACAGAAATTCTTAATCCTTTAAAATATCTGATAAAATTGGAAACATCACTTAGCTCAGTCTGTCCTTTTTTAGCAATAATTTTATTCTGGAAGAAAGCTGAGTCTAATTTCACTCTGATTCCCGCCGCAGATGAAGTATAAATTGAAGAAGCATCTGAATCTTTAGTAATGGTAACTAAATTTACATTTCCGTCAAGAACTTTTGAACCAAGTTCGTTGCTAGAATCATAATCATATTCTTTTTTAGAACTTACTTTATCCGAATATCCATCAAGGAATTGTGTAACTTCATGTACTTTAAGCGTCATTGTTTTTTTAGCCTTACCATATTTATTAATAGGATAAGTGTTTACTACTTTTTTAGCAGCAATATCGCCTGTTGCATCTTTATATACAAAATCTTCGTTGGTTGTAGTGGTAACAGAATCTGAAGCGTAAGTTGGTTTAATGACCAAAACTACAGAGTCTACTTTAGCATTTGTTCCGAAATCCGGAGCATAAGAAGGAAGTCTTACCTGCGTAAGATAAGAAGCTTTCTGCATACCAAATTGAGTTTCGTCAAAAGCTCCAAGTACCGCAGAAGTTAATTTTGAAGCATCACTCTGAATACTATCAAGATTATCTATATTATATCCTATAAGGTCAAAAGGAATTTCTTTTCCTTGTGCGGCATCACCTAAAAACAACTGTTCTCCTAAAGAATCCGCATCCGGTTCGCAATTATAAAGCAACGCACTTCCAAAAATCGCCAAGAAAAGGATGGCGAAAGTTCTTTTAATAGTATAAGTCATTAAAAATGTGTTTTTTTAATATAGTTTATTTATAGAATCTACATCCAAGTATTCAGATTTCTCAGTTGCAGTTTCATTAAAAGCCTTGTCTAGTTCTTCATTCAGGAACTCATCACCCTTCACTACAGCGTCTACATAGTTCATACTTTCAATTACAAAACTTTGAAAGCTTGGTTTATCTAACGCTTTAAGGCCAGAAATATTATCAAATTTCAATTTTTCCTCCACATTTGCACTCAAAGCAGCATCTTTCTCATTGTATAAAGAAATAACGATTTTAGCATCTTTGAAATATGTATCAGATTCGTAATACGTTTTAAGATAAATAGGCATGAAAGAAGCCATCCAACCATTTAGGTGAATGACATCCGGAACCCAATTTAGTTTTTTGATGGTTTCGATAACGCCTCTTGCGAAGAAGATTGCTCTCTCGTCGTTATCATCAAAGGCAGTTCCGTCATCTTCGAAATACTGCTGTTTTCTTTTGAAATATTCTTCGTTATCAATAAAATAAACCTGAAGTCTTTCCCCCGGAAGCGACGCTACTTTAATAATTAAAGGCTGATCTAGATCATTAATAATAATATTCATCCCAGAAAGACGGATAACCTCGTGAAGCTGGAATTTTCTTTCACTTATTTGTCCAAATCTTGGCATAAAAACTCTTACATCATTGCCTTCTTGGTGCATCTTAAGTGCCATTTTGTTTACCACTGTAGCCATGTTCGTGTCCTCTTGATATGGATACATCTCTGTAGTAATATACAGTATTTTTTGATTCGGCATAAACTTCTATCTAAATTTTTGTAAAATTGCTTTAATGTGCAAAATTACAAAAAAACATCCAACATTATTTTAATTAACATTTTTTTACGAAAATTCCCTGATTCAAATTATTAAAACCACACCTTATTATATGATATTTTTAGTATTTTTGAAATACTATTAAAATAAACTATGGAAGTTTTAAAAAATAAGAAAACTCTTCAGGATTTCATTGAAAGACAGAAAGAAATGGGTAAAAGAATAGGCTTTGCACCCACCATGGGAGCATTGCATAAGGGTCATTTATCACTATATGAAGCAGCACGGGCAGACAATGATCTGGTGATATCATCAATTTTTGTTAATCCAACTCAATTTAACAATCCGGAAGACCTGGAAAAGTACCCGAGAGACATCAACAGAGATATTTTGATTCTTGAAAACTCCGGTTTGGTAGATGCGGTTTATATTCCTGAAGTGATGGATATTTATCCTGAAAAAGCAGAAAGCCAGCATTATGATTTCGATGGATTGGAAAATGAAATGGAAGGAAAATCGCGACCAGGGCATTTTGATGGCGTAGGAACCGTTGTAGAAGAGCTTTTCCGACAGGTAAAACCAGACAATGCTTATTTTGGTGAAAAAGATTTCCAACAGTTGGCTATCATCAAAAAAATGGTTGAAAAGAAAAAACTTCCCATAAAAATAATCGGAGTTCCTATTTACCGAGCAGAAAGTGGTTTAGCATTAAGCTCAAGAAACCAAAGACTGAATGAAGACAGAAGAGATGCTTCCAAGGTTATTTACAAAACATTGAAAAAGGTAAACGAATTGTTTAAGATCAATCCTGTTTCAGAAATTAAAGAAAAAGTTCAGGATGTTTTTGATAATCAAAAAGGAATGCAATTAGAATATTTTCTGATTGCCGATGAAGAAACTTTAAAAGAGACTGATTTTTTCTATAAAGGTAAAAATTACAGAGCTTTTATCGTAGTTATTGTAGATGGAGTACGATTGATTGACAATATGCATTTGGATTAAGGTTGAGGCTAAGGTTAAGACTGAGATTTGAAAATATATCTTTTTAGAACTAATAAAAAAAAGCGTTACTTTTTTTGAGTAACGCTTTTTTTGTTTTTTAATTTAAACCTAAAGCATTTTACATTTATGATGCAGAGATCCTTCGACTCCGCTCAGGATGACATCTCTAATATGATCTATTTATAC
>DKLU01000404.1:4836-5225 GCA_002455915.1 Chryseobacterium sp. UBA6632 | reverse complement strand
TCCTGGAGCGAGCGTATAAGAATTGCCTGTAAATTGTTGTCCGTTAATAAAACCTTTATTAAAACTATAACTTAAACTGGCTTTAGGGCTAATCGTTAATTTATTTTCTTCCCATTTAAAGGTTTTGCTAAACCCACCGAAAACATTGGCATTTTTATTCCCACTTATGTTGGTGTACGTTACAAACTGTTTTCCGGAATCATCGAAATAGGAAAAATTGGTTGTATCATTATTATTAAAAGTAAAAATTGTATTGATAAAATAATTTATGCTTTTCGGAATATTATACGAATTAAAGCTGATGCTTGAAGTATTCGTCCAAGAATTTTTCAGATCCGGATTTCCTTGATAAGTTACCAACGGATTCGATTCATCCACATAAGGAATCA
>DKLU01000404.1:4000-4633 GCA_002455915.1 Chryseobacterium sp. UBA6632 | reverse complement strand
TTCATCCACATAAGGAATCAGATTTTGTGAAGACGGCGAATTGAAATTGGTAGAATTATATATACTTAATGAAGAGTTTTGATTGAATTTATACTGAAATCCCATATTGTAATTTGGAAGCAAAAAGTTTCTTTGCAAGTCATAATTTGCACCATTAAAAGTGGAGTTATATTTCACATCTGTAAAACCGAGATTTAAAGAAGCCCAAAAACTGAATTTCTTTTTATTTAAATTAAAGCTAATATCAGGCGTCAGTTGATTGGTTTTTTCACTGGAATTGTTGGATAAAGCTAAATTGTATTTAGAAAATTGTCCTGTAATTTCATCAAAATCATTCACCATTCTTTCATTCACATTACTTTGGGAATTAAATTTTAGCCCAAAACTTACACTCATAGAATCTGAAATCGGTTCGGTATATCTCGCGTCGAAAGAATAATTATTGTTTTGTGCTTTTGTTTGGCTTAATTGGTTTCGGATATCCTTTTTAGACACATTTTCAGCTCCATTTTCGTAAAATAAGGTTTGAGAATTTACCAAACTATTATTTTTATTTTCTGAAATTGAAGTATTGATATTAGCCGATAAATTTCGGTTTTTCTTTTTAAATTTTTTCACATAATAAATGCTCGG
>DKLU01000404.1:0-3860 GCA_002455915.1 Chryseobacterium sp. UBA6632 | reverse complement strand
ACATAATAAATGCTCGGATTAAAATTATTACTTTCAGAATCTGAGTTGGTTGAAGATGTACTTTTATTCAGAAGCTCATCATTTTTAAAAGTTGCTGAATTTCCGAAGTTTAAGTTTTTCGTTTTTGAATGTGAAAATTTAGGTGAAAAATAAATGGTATTGGCTGTATCTGCCTTTATCTGGAGCGAAGAATTAAAAGTATATTGTTCCGAATCATTCTCACTACGGTTTTCGGAATCCGTTTTTAAATTTGAATCCGGAAGAAAAGTAGTTTTCGAAACTTTCGAAGCGGTTTCCATATTACTGCTGGTTCGCGTAAGTCCCAGCGCGTCAAGATCAATATCTTTGCCCAGATTGTCACTGTAATTCAGTCCTATCGTGGTGGATCTTTGAATGCCTTTCATCGAACTTCCGGCACGCGAATTTCTTCTGGAATCATCATCATTAAAATTACTAGATGTATTGATATTATTCGAAGAAGCTACGAGACTGATTTTGGTTTTGTCTTTAAAGTAACTCGAAAAACTGTTAATTTCATAGCGTTTATCAGAGCCATATCCAACCGCTAATTTAGTAAGAAAACCCTTGTTTTTCTTCTCATCAATATTGAAGTTAATTGTTTTGTTTTCAGATTTTGGTGTTTTTCCAGTCAATTCTTCTTCTTTCGTTTTGGTAGTCGTAAACTGAATATTTTTTATAATATCTGCCGGAATATTTTTCAGGGCAATTTTTCCGCTTTTATCGAAGAATTCTTTCCCGTTGATCATGATTTGGTCAACTTCTTTTCCGTTTACCGTAATTTTTCCGTCATTATCAATTTCTACGCCGCTGATGTTTTTCAAGAGTTCTTCAATATTGCTGTCCGGACGAACTTTTATCGCGCTTGCATTAAACTCAATGGTGTCTTTTTTAATTTTTATCGGTGAAACCGTAATTTTTACTTCTTCAATATCAGAACTGCGAATTTTATCAAGTGAAATTTCATCTAAAGTATAAGGTTGATCTACCTTGTCAAACTTTTTAGAATAAGGAAGTAGTTTATCGGCATCCACAGAAAGAATGGATGGCTCTTTAAGTTCTTCAGTTTTTAATGAAAATTTTCCTTCTTTGTTGGTTGAAGTATAATTGATGATGGATGAATCTTTTTGTTTGAGAAGATAAATGGTTGCGTTTTCAACAGGCTTCTTTTCATGATCAGAAATCTTTCCGTCGATGCTGAATTTTTGTCCATTCAATCCTAAAAAATTAAATGTAAGTAATAGCAACCAAAGGATTTTTTTCATTAATATGTTTTTTGCAGCTGCTAAAATATAAAAAAACATCCCTGATTAGGGATGCGTTTTATGTAAAAAATGTTAAATCTTAGAAATTAAGCTCTCAAGTATCTTGAATAAGCATAACCTTCCTGTCCATCGGCAGTTTTTACTTTCCACCATTCGTCAGAAGTTTGCTCAATTAATGTTACAGAAGAACCTTTTGAAGCTTTTCCTACGACAGCAGCTTCCGTAGAAGGCTCTTGTCTGATGTTTAGATTAGACTCATCTGTAGCTACGGTAAGAGCAGCTCCCGATACAAGACCGGTTACTTGAACATCAATATTAATATCTGAAGCAGAATATGTAGAATCAATAGCTCCCAAAGCATTCCAAACAGAATCTTTTGCTGCTGTGTTGGAAGCACTTCCTGAAACATACAAAATTCCGTCTTGCTCCTGAACCTGTAAATTTGAAATCCCTGCAGACTGAGCAGCAGAAACTACGCTTGAATATTTATCTTGTAATGTGCTCATCTTAAATTATTTTACAGTAGTAATGTTGTTTGTGTATTTTCCGATTTTCAAAGCGTCGATAGATTCTTTAATCTTTCTAGCGTCTGTAGACTTAGCCGTTCCTGTAAGCGTAAGTTCTCCGTTTACCGTTTCTACTTTTACGGTTGGGAAATCTTTAAGTGCATCTTTTACTTTTTGCTGAACTTCAGGAGATACTGCAGATTGAGTTTCTACCGGTGCCGCAGCCACAGGAGCTTCAATAGTTGCCATGTCATGCACACTCTTGATTCCCGGAATCGCCTTCAACTGAGTAATCATAGCATCTTTCGAAGCCTGATCTGCGAAAGTTCCGCTTAGGTGAGCTTCTCCGTTTTTCACTTCCACAGAAGCACTTGGGTTAGACGTTACTACCGTAGTAGCCTGAGTTTGTAGATCGGCATCAGAAACTTTCTTTTTACAAGAAACAGCGCCAAAAGATACTGCTATAGCCAATGCAGCCATTGCGATAGTTTTTTTCATATTGTATATTTTAATAATGTTGTTAATACAAGTAAATGTAATAATAAAATGTATACCAAATGAATTAAAATTTAATAAATATTTTTTAATTTTTTTACAATGAATTAGAGTTCAAATTGTTAATTTACGTTAATTATGAATTTAGACTAAATTTAATCCTTTTTCAACGAAATGTTGTACCAATTGTAAAAATATTATATTTGCCAAACTTGAACTATTTATATGAAAGGACAAAATAAACTGTTTATAGCAATTATTATTGCGCTTGTGATAGGAGTTGGAATTGGAGGAATGGTACATACGATGTATCCTGAGAGCGCAGAACCTTTTTCTAAAAACATTAAACTTTTAGGAACTGTTTTCATCAGATTGGTACAGATGATTATTGCGCCGTTGGTATTTACTACGTTAGTCGTAGGAATTGCCAAAATGAGTGATATTAAAATGATCGGAAGAGTTGGGACAAAAGCCATGTTGTGGTTTATTTCTGCTTCATTGGTTTCTCTTTTTATCGGTTTAATGTTGGTCAACTGGATGGAACCTGGACACGTTACGAAACTGCCGATTCAGGATGCTGCTTCTGCAGAAGAATTATTGAAAAGCAGTAAAGGTTTCTCAATGGAAGATTTTGTAAAACACATTATTCCTAAAAGTATATTTGAAGCTTTTGCGACCAATGAGGTGCTTCAGATCGTAGTATTTTCAATTATGTTCGGAATTGCTTTGGCGAATATGGGTGAAGAATATGCACAACCTGTGATCAAATTATTCGACATTATTGCACATGGAATCCTGAAAATGGTAGGCTACATCATGTGGTTTGCACCGCTTGGAGTATTGGGAGCTATTGCTGCCGTTGTGGCGACCAATGGATTTGAGATATTTAAAGTATATGCTATTTACCTTAGAGATTTCTTCTTTGCTTTGGGAGTTCTTTGGTTAGTGCTTTTATTAGCTGGTTATTTGATTATCGGAAACCGACTTTTCGAATTATTAAGAAGAATCAAAGAACCTTTATTAATAGCATTTTCAACGACAAGTTCCGAGGCGGTTTTCCCGAAATTGGTGGAAGAACTGGAAAGATTCGGATGTAACAGCAGAGTGGTTTCGTTCATTTTACCATTAGGATATTCATTCAACTTGGATGGAAGTATGATGTACATGACGTTTGCGTCTATTTTTATCGCTCAGATCTACGGAATTGAAATGACAATCGGACAGCAAATTACCATGCTTTTGGTGTTAATGTTAACATCAAAAGGTATTGCGGGAGTTCCGAGAGCATCACTGGTTATTATCGTGGCAACATGTTCCATGTTTGGAATTCCGCCGGAAGGAATTGCTTTGATCTTACCAATCGACCATTTCTGCGATATGGGAAGAAGTATGACCAACGTTTTAGGAAATGCTTTGGCAACCTCAGCCGTTTCAAAATGGGAAGGACAGCTTGAAAATGGCAACGGAAACGAAGTCGTTTAAAGAATAAATTATAACTTGGCTTAGGCTAATGAATGGACAATAGTGAATATATTTCATTATTGACCATTTTTTATTAGGAGCTATTTCCCGCTTT
>DKLU01000405.1 GCA_002455915.1 Chryseobacterium sp. UBA6632 | reverse complement strand
ACCCGGCTGGTTTAGTTGCAAAAGGTCTTTTAAATAATCCATTCGAACACTGTCATGTTGTAACGACTACGACTCACAAGACGTTAAGAGGTCCAAGAGGTGGTATGATTATGATGGGGAAAGATTTCGAAAATACATACGGTCATAAAACGCCAAAAGGTGAAATCAAAATGATGAGCCAGGTTCTTGACGGAGCTGTTTTCCCAGGAATTCAGGGAGGCCCGCTAGAGCACGTGATTGCTGGTAAGGCGGTTGCTTTTGGTGAAGCGTTGGATACTCAGTTTGAAGTGTATGCTAAGCAAGTGAAAGCAAATGCTCAGGCATTGTCAAAAGCGATGATCGACAGAGGATTTGATATTGTAAGTGGTGGAACAGACAACCACTTAATGCTTGTTGATCTTAGAAATAAAAATGTAAACGGTAAAGAAACAGAAAAAGCGCTAGTGCTTGCTGATATTACTTGTAACAAAAACATGGTTCCGTTTGATGATAAATCACCATTTACGACTTCTGGTATCAGATTCGGAACGGCTGCTATTACTACAAGAGGCTTGAAGGAAAATGATATGGATACCATCGCAGGATTTGTTTCTGATGTGGTTGATAATATCAAAAATGAAGAAGTTATTGCTTCTGTGAGAAAAAATGTTAATGAATTAATGGAAGGTAAGGCGTTATTCAATTATTAATAATTACTTTCAATTTTAAATATAAAAGAATGGGCGCCTTTGCTCATTCTTTTTTTATAACTATGGAAAAGAAATCTTTTACCTTCAATGAAATAAAACTGAAACTGATGAACTACTGTGTTTATCAGGATCGTTGTCATTCGGAAGTCGAGCAGAAGATGAAGGAGTTTTTACTGATTGATGAAGCTAAAGAAGAAATCATACTTTATCTTTTACAGGAAAATTATCTAAATGAAGAAAGATTTACCAGAAGCTACATTCGCGGTAAGTTTTATATTAAGCATTGGGGAAAAGCTAAGATTAAAATGAATCTTAAGCAGAAACAGATTTCTGAAAAATTGATTAACTCCTGTTTTGACGAAATTGATGAGGATGATTATCTAAAAACCATCCAAAAAATCTATGAAGATTATTATTCAAAACAGTCTGGATTAAAGGAATATCAGCGGAAATCCAAAACCATAAAATATTTAATGAGCCGCGGTTTTGAATATGAGAAAATAAATGATATTTTTGATTAAATATAATAATCAGAAATTAACACAGAACAAAGATTGAAAGAAGATAAAATTTGGCTCTCGCCTCCGCACATGGGTGGCAACGAGCTTAAATATATAAACGATGCCTTTGATACCAACTGGATTTCCCAATATGGTTCTAACATAGATGAGTTTGAAAATAGTCTTGAAAATTATTTTGGTGAAAATTCATTCGTTACGGCATTGTCATCCGGCACGGCAGCCATTCATTTAGCTTTACAATTATTAAATGTTGAAGAGGGAGATTTTGTGATCTGTCAGTCTTTTACATTCGTGGCGACGGCTAATCCTATTTTATATTTGAAAGCAATCCCTGTTTTTGTGGATAGTGAAAGCTCAACTTGGAATTTATGTCCCAATGCGGTTGAAGATGCCATAAAATATTGTTTGCAGAAAGGAAAAAAACCTAAAGCAATTATTACGGTTTCATTATATGGAATGCCTTTTATGGTGGATGAAATTCTTGAAATTTCCAGAAAATACGAAATTCCTATTATTGAAGATAGTGCAGAAGCGTTGGGAAGTACCTATAAAAATCAACTGTGTGGAACGTTTGGAGATTTGTCGATCATTAGTTTTAACGGGAATAAAATCATTACGACTTCCAGCGGCGGAATTTTAATTTCAAGAAACAAAATTGATAAAGAGAAAACTCTATTTTTATCAACTCAGGCTAAAGATAACAAAGATTATTATTGCCATTCTGAAATTGGCTATAATTATCGAATGAGTAATATTTCTGCCGGAATTGGAAGAGGGCAGATGGAAGTGCTTGAAAAACGCATAAATCAACGACGAGAGAATCATGATTTTTATCATGAAGTAGTGAGGAAAATTGAAAATATTAATCTATTTTCTGAACCTGATGAAAATTTTTATTCTAACTATTGGTTGAATACTATTTTAATAAAAGAAAACGCTAACTTGTCGAAGGAAAAACTAAGGCAAACCTTTTTGGAAAATAATATAGAAACCAGATACTTGTGGAAACCAATGCACTTGCAGCCTTTATATAAAGATTGTAGGTTTTTTGGAGATAATATTTCTGGTACACTTTTTGAAATTGGATTGTGCCTGCCATCAGGAAGTAGCTTAAATAGCAGTGATATGGGCAGAATTGCAGAAGTTTTAAATTTATTTAATAATTAAATTTATTTTTTGAATATAGTAAATAGATAAAATTTTATCTTAATTTTGCACCGCACATGATCCTGATTTTTTTGAATTGACGGATTTTTTACAACTAATTAAATATGAACACAAATAAAGACAATGTACAAGTCTCTTAGAAAAAAAATATTTGCTGGGGATAACGTTGTCAACCTTTCAGACGTGAGATATCTTCCTAGATGGATAATTCTTTTAATAGATATTATTATTCTGGTTATATCTTTGTTTCTTTCAACCTACATCATTGAAAAAATTACGCAGAGAGAATTTATTTATCATGACGATCAAAGTTTGGTCTTTGCATCGATTATTCTGATAAATACTTTTTTTATGTATTTTTTCAAGACTTATGCGGGGATTATCAGACATTCTACTTTTATAGATTTATTTAAATTATTACTGGCCTCTTTTTGTACAATGTTTGTAGTCGGTTCAGTAAACACATTATATTTTTGGACTTCTGGAACTAAATTTATAATGAATTCTTTTTTGGTTCTGTATTTTATCATTTCATTTATGGGATTATTTCTTTTCAGGTTGTATGTGAAAGAATTTTTCCAGGTGGTTCGGGAATATAGAAGAAGTGCATTGAAAAAAAGGATTCTTGTGTTAGGTATTGATGAACAGTCTATTGCTATTGCAAGAGCAATTTTAGATAACCCAAGTTTACCGTACCAAGTTGTAGGATTTTTGACGCAAAGAACAGATTCGAAAAGAGCATCTTTATTAGGAAAACCTATTTTCGGAAAAGAAAGAATAGAAAAAAATACAAAAGAAGAACTTGTTGTAGACGGAGTTTTGGTAATCAAAGAAATGATGTCTAAGGATGAAATGAATTCTTGGGTAAATTTATTTTTAGAGAAAGATCTTCAAATTTTCAAATCACCTTCTGTGCAAAAGCTAAGAGATAGTGATTTAGGAGGATCCATCAGAAATCTCCAAATTGAGGATTTATTAAATAGAAAACCGATTAAAATAGAAAATGAAGAAGTTAAAAGCAGACATTTTGATAAAAATGTTCTTGTTACTGGTGGAGCAGGATCTATCGGAAGTGAGATTGTAAGACAGGTCGCACAATTTAATCCTTCTTTAATCGTTGTATTAGACCAAGCAGAGACACCTCTATACGATATAGAATTAGAGATGAAGGATAAATTTCCTCATATCAGATTTAAATTTGTTTTGGCGGATGTTTCCAATAAACATAGGATTGAACCCTTGTTTCAGAAATATAACTTTTCAATGGTATATCATGCTGCAGCGTATAAGCATGTACCATTAGTGGAAGAAAACCCGCATGAAGCAATTTTAGTAAATGTTTTAGGCTCAAAAAATATAGCAACATTATCAAGTCAGTATCATGTAAACAGATTTGTAATGGTTTCTACGGATAAAGCTGTAAACCCCACCAACGTAATGGGGGCTTCAAAAAGGGCAGCGGAATTATTTGTGCAATCATTACAGAATGTAGAGGGAAATACCACGAAGTTTATTACAACAAGATTTGGAAACGTTTTAGGATCAAATGGATCTGTAATTCCTCATTTTAAGAAACAAATTGAGGCGGGAGGGCCTGTAACGATTACTCACCCTGAAATTGTGAGATATTTTATGACGATTCCTGAAGCTTGTGAATTGGTTTTACAAGCTGGAACAATGGGGAAAGGAGGAGAAATTTTCGTGTTTGATATGGGCGAACCAGTAAAAATTCTAGATTTGGCTCATAGAATGATTAAACTGTCTGGTTTTGAACCAAACACAGACATTAAAATTATTTATACAGGTTTAAGACCAGGTGAAAAATTATATGAAGAGTTATTAAGCGATAATGCAAAAACCCTTCCCACACATAATGAAAAAATAATGGTTTCTAAGGATCCTTCGGCTGAATTTAAAGAAATTAGTTCATTAATAAACTTAGTAACCAAAGCTTCTATCAGAAGGGATAAAGTAGAAGTTGTAAAGTTATTAAAGACAATTGTACCTGAGTTTAAGAGTAATAACTCGGTATATGAGATACTAGACAAATAAGATAAATATAAATGTATATTTGTACAATTTTAAGATATGAAGAGTAAAATTCTAACTGTATTTTGCGCATTGGCATTAATTTCTTGTAAGGTTAGGCAAGACAAAAAAAATGATTTGAATTACATGCAGAATATAGAAAATGTTGCGATTGAATCGTCTGCAAAGAATTCAAATTCTCTGATTCAGAGTGGGGATCAGCTGGTTATTCTTATCACTGCTAAAGATATGGATGTTGTAAGACCATTTAATCAGAATTATTCTTCATCGGAAGTGATACAAACTAATTCTTCAGCTGGAGGAAATACTCCTAATCAAGGTGTTGTAAGTATTTCGGGACCCACTTATATAGTAGATTCTGAAGGGAATATAGATTTTCCAGTTATAGGGAAAATTAATACAAGGGAAAAATCAATCTCAGAATTTAAAGACGAGCTTAGATTGAAAATGACCCAATATATTATAAATCCAACGGTTAATATTAGACTTGCAAATTTTAAAGTTACAGTTTTAGGAGAAGTAAATAGACAGGGAGATTATACGATATCTAATGGCCAAGGAACGATCTGGAATGCATTAGGTATGGCTGGAGATTTAACAATGTATGGTAAAAGAAATGATGTTTTAATCATTAGAACTGAAGATGGAAAAATTACTCATGGGAAGGTGAACCTTCAAGACGCCAATTTGATAAACTCCCCTTATTATTATTTAAAACAAGGAGATGC
>DKLU01000448.1 GCA_002455915.1 Chryseobacterium sp. UBA6632 | reverse complement strand
TCGGAGAAATCGGTGGTGGTCTTGAGGCTGAAGCTGCAAGATGGTATAAAGCGAGTGGTTCTACAAAACCAGTTGTAGGTTTTATCGCAGGGCAAACAGCTCCTAAAGGTAGAACTATGGGACACGCTGGTGCTATCGTAGGTGGTGCTGAAGATACAGCTCAGGCTAAAATGGAAATCATGAGAGAAAACGGAATCAACGTAGTAGATTCTCCAGCTGAAATTGGTGCTACGATCGCTAAAGTTTTAGGATAAAATTAAACAAAAACATATGAAAAAATTTTTATTAATCTCCACATTAGCCCTATCAACATTGTCTTTCGCACAAGAAGGTCCTACTACAACTAAAGGAGGAGGTCTTTTTAGCGGAACAAGATTCGGGGTTACTGCAGGAGGTAACTATTCCAGAGTAAAAAATGCACATAACCCTTCCGGACCAAGATATACTTTTCAGGCAGGTTTTTTGGCTTTAATCCCAATCAGTAAAGACAACCAGTTTTATATTCAACCGGAGGTTTTATACTACGGAGCCGGAGAAACAGGAAAGGATAAAGATGCTAAAAACGTAGATGGTTATAATGCAGTGTACGCTAACGATTATTTGAGCGTTCCTGTTTATTTCAAAGGATATTTTTCTGAAGCAGAATCAGAATTCTTTGGAATGGTAGGGCCAAGATTCAACTTCTTGTTAAGCCAAAACGTGAAAAACGTTCCTGCAAAAAGACCTTACTATGATCCAGATGCAACAGATCCTAACAACCCTGGAGTAAATGGTAAAGCAAACAGCTTTAACTTTGGAGTAGGATTAGGTATTGGGTATAGTTATAAAAGACAGTTAGAAGTTGCGTTAAAATATGATTTAGGTTTATCAGACACTTATAAAGGTCTTAGAAAAGAGCCGAATGGTTCTGATAAAAACAAATCTGAGCAGGTTATCAGTTTAGGACTATCCTATATCTTCAAATAAGAATATTTCATTTGAAACATAAAAAACTCCCGAGATGTATTTCTTGGGAGTTTTGTTTTTATTGAAAAGTAAATTTTATTTTGACAAAGTTGAAGTATAAAACTATTATCATCTATCAACTATCAACCATGAACTAAAAACTATCAACTATTCCTATCCTCTAATCCATTTCCAGATCTCTTTCAGTGTGGCTTTGTTTCCGTACATTAAAATACCAACACGGTAAATTTTCCCTGCCAAAAAGATCATGAAAATAGTTGTGGCTAAAAGAAGAGTGATAGACAGCGCAATCTGCCAAGCCGGAACTCCGTAAGGAATTCTTGCAATCATCGCTACAGGCGACGTAAACGGAATAATAGACAACCAAAAACCAAGCGGCCCGTCAGGATTATTCATCAAAGAGAAACTTCCGTACATTCCTAACATTAATGGTAATATGGCAAATAATGTAAATTGCTGCGTTTCCGTTTCATTGTCTACTGCAGAACCAATGGCTGCGTAAATCGAGCTGTAAAAGATGTATCCCAATAGGAAAAACACAATGAAAACGAAGATAATTAAAGGAAAGTTCAGTTCCAGCAAACTATGAGAAACCTGAGTTCCTATTTGTAAAATATCAAACTTACCCATCACTTCTTCATTTCCCGGAATATTTTTTGGAAGCGTATTAAATCCAGTATTCAAAACCAACGCGCCAATTACCGACATCGTGATCCAAACAACAAATTGTGTTAAAGCAACCATCGTTACTCCCAATATTTTCCCCATCATCAGTTCGAAAGGCTTAACAGAAGAAATAATGATTTCCACCACGCGGTTGTTTTTTTCCTCCAGAACGCTTCGCATCACTCTTACGCCATAAATAATGATGAACATGAAAGTAACGTACATCAAAAGCATACTCAAAACACTTTTAACTCCAAAAACAAGATCCGAATCTTCTTTATTGTTTTCTGAAACATTAATGGTTTTCAAAGTGAAACTTTTATCAAGATTATTCAGTTGGGTTTCTGCGATTCCCAATTGTTTGATCTTTTCCTTTTTAATGACTTCATTAATGTCTGAAACAATCTTTTGCTTTGTCTTAAAACCTATTTTAGAATTAATAACCAATCTCGAATTATTTTGAAGATCATTAAAATCTTGATTTCTTAATTCGGGTAAAATTAAAATTCCGTTTACCGATTCATTGCTTTTAAGATTATTCATCTTCGATTTTTCGTCGGCTGCAGAAACGTAAATATAGTTCAGCTGATCGTCAGACTTCAACTGATTTTTAAATAAACCGCTTTTATCAACAACTTCAATAATATTATGAGACTCATTGGCTTTAAACATTAAACCAATAACAGCTCCAAAAGCAATCAGCATAATAGGAGCGAGAAGCGTTAATATAATGAAGGATTTTTTCTTCACCTGTGTAAGAAACTCCCTTTTTGTAATTAAAAAAATATTATTCATAAAATTAAGAGTTGTTGCTTACGGCGTTAATAAATACTTCATTCATACTAGGAATTTTTTCATCAAAAGATCTTACTTTTCCTACGTTTACCAGATCCAGTAGAAGACGGTTCTGCTCGGTTTCATTTTTAATATCGAATGATGTTAAATTATTTTCATGCGAAAAATTGAAAAGCTCATATTTTTGTTTAAAACTTTCCAGTTGAGAATGATCTACATCAGCCAATGTAATTCCGAAAATATTTTTCTTGAATTTTTCTCTTACATCGAAAACTCTTCCGTCGATGATCTTTTTTGAATTATTGATTAAAGCTACATAATCACACATTTCTTCCACACTTTCCATTCTGTGAGTTGAAAGAATAATGGTCGTTCCGTTATTTTTAAGTTCGATGATTTGATCTTTAATTAAATTGGCATTCACCGGATCAAAACCAGAAAACGGTTCATCTAAAATCAAAAGATGAGGCCTGTGCAAAACAGTTACAACAAATTGAATTTTCTGAGCCATCCCTTTTGAAAGTTCGGAAAGCTTTTTCTTCCACCATTGATCGATGTGTAGCTTTTCAAACCATTTTTTTGCTTCATTCAGTGCATCATTTTTACTCATGCCTTTCAGCTCTCCGAAATAAAGAAGCTGGTCGCCTACGGTCATATTTTTATACAACCCTCTTTCTTCAGGCATGTATCCAATATC
>DKLU01000123.1 GCA_002455915.1 Chryseobacterium sp. UBA6632 | reverse complement strand
TCTCCGGTATTCTTATAGAAAGTGTATTCTGAAAAGTCGTCTTTTGCCGTCATTCCTTTGGCACCAATTAATGTAGAACCATCTTCCATCGTTACGTAAACCGTGTCGTGAGTGTAAATTCTTTGTTTTGGCTGATCCCAATATAAGGTTTGCATGGCAAATCTTTGACCTTCATTCGTGGTGATTCTTACATCGCCTTTGGCTTCGTAGAATTTTTTAGATTCAAAAATTTTAGCATATTTGGCCGTAATTTTTCCGGGAATTTTAGGCTTTTTCTTATCAAAAAACTGAATGTTGATTCCTTTTGTTGCCACAACATATGGGCTGTCAATCAATTCATATTTTTCAATAATCGGGGCAATGGCTCTCAAGGTTACAAACCCTGAATCTCTTTGAATAATATTGGCATTATTAATAATCTGCGAAGGGAAATTTGTACTTTGTTTGCCGTTGGCTTTTGTTACATCTTCTTCACAGGAGGTCAATATAAAAAATATAGCACAACTAAAAAGGCATGCTATATTTTTATATGATATGTTTTTTCTCAACTTCATTCTTAGTTGTATAGAGTTTTTCTAAACCACTTATCGGCAAAATTAAAGCCGACTCTAAAGTTAATAAAATTCTGGTTAATCAGATTATCTTTAAGTGTTCCTCTTTTTCCTAGTTCGATGCCTAGTTCAAGACCACTCATTCTTGTTATACTGCTGTTTTTGAATGGTAATAAAACTCCCGCAGAGATACCAAACTTGTTGATATTGTTTCCTGCAAGCTGAATATTTCCTTTTTCATAAAAAGCACCATAGCGGTAAACCACTCTTGAGAAATAGCTTCTGAAGTTGTTATAGTTTGGCAAATACCAACCTCCGACTGCTACTCTGTAAGAATCTTGCATATCGAAAGTATTTCCGAAATAAGAAACCGTTTCTCCTTTTTTATAGTCTAGCTGTGTAGACACAAACCAGTGGTTTTCATCTCCGTATCCAACCCCTAATGAAGCCTGTAACGGAAGAAGGTTTTTAGATTTAGTACTTTTTTCTTCAATAATAGATTGCCCTGCTTTTACATCTACTGCAGAATAATAGTACGTACTGTTGGTATAATCAGTCGTCATATTACCATTAGTATTTCCAAAAGTAGTTGTTGCACCTATCGTAAACTTACGGTCTGTAGAAGGATTTACTTTTTGATACGTTGCTCCTAATGTGAAGTTGAAGTTTTTGATGCTGTTTTTCGTTTCGTAACCATTTACCAATTCTGCATTAGAACGAGCAAGTTCATTGGTATCATATAGAGTTCCGAAATATAAATTGGCTCTTAAACCCGCAGAAAATTCCGGAGTAATTTTATAACCTAATGCAACCATAGCTGTGTTCAGCGTACCGCTTCCTTTGAAACGATTGGCAACCACATATTCATTGCCCATTTCATCTTTTCTTGTTTCAGAATTAAGGATGTCATAGCTTTTTGAGCTGTATGGCTGATAAGACAATCCCATTTTTATTTTCGATGAAATTGGGAAAGCCAAAGAAATGTTAGACAAATACGTAGAATGTTTGGTAGACTTCGTATTATTATAATTTGTTTTGAAGTAATTGTTTTCGTTGGTAGCTTCCAGCTTTATACTTGTAAGCTCGAAATTAGCGTTGTTAGCTGGGTTGGCAAAATTGAAACTACTTGAAAAGTCGCTGATAAAAGCTGTTGATATCCCTCCCATAGAGGCAGTTTCAATCGTATTATCATATTTTACATCTCCAATTCCGTATGTTGCATAGGGCGAGTTACTTAAACTCTGTGCATTTAGGAAATATCCCACCGATATAAATGATAGTACAAAGATTTTTTTCATTCTTTATTTTTAAAACAATGCGCAAATATCTTAAATATTAATGAATTGTAAAAGTTTAACGAGGTTAAAGTTTGTTAAGGGCTCATCTTTAGGCTAAAAACATGATTTTTCCTCAAAAAAATTAATGTTAATTTAAACAAAAAGACCATTCATCCTAAGTTGAACAGTCTTTAATATAGTTTTAATTGTTTTCAAATTATTTTACCTGAAGCACAGATCTTGTATGGCTAAAATTATCAAAACTGAATTTTCCGTGATATTTTCCCATTCCTGAAGTTCCTACACCTCCAAAAGGCAGAAAGTGAGAACCTACATGAGCGATCGCACTGTTGATCTCTGCATCGCCGCTTGTGGTTCGGTTTAAAACGTCTTGTGCAAATTCCTGATCTTCGGTGAAAACATACAGAGCCAAAGGTTTTGGACGATTGTTGATTTCTTCCAAAGCTTCACCAATATCATTATAAGTCATGATCGGAAGGATAGGCCCAAATATTTCCTGCTGCATTACTTTGTCATTCCAAGTCACATTATCCATTAAAGTTGCTTCAAAATGACGGGTTTCTAAATCATAATTTCCTCCATAGATTACTTTTTCCGGAGCTGCTTCCAAATAACCTGCAAGATTTTTAATTTGTTGCTGACTTACAATTTTTCCGATTTTTCCAAGCGTTTGATCTTCGTATGTATTCTTTAGATAGGTTTTGAATTTTTCAATAAATTCATCTTTCACCGATTCATGAATATAAATATAATCAGGAGCCACACAGGTTTGTCCGCAATTAATCCATTTTCCGTAAGAAATTCTGGCTACTGCTTTGTCAAGATCGGCATCTTTATGAACGATCGTTGGAGATTTTCCACCTAATTCTAACGTTAAAGGAATTAATTGTTCGGCTGCTGCTTTCATTACAATTTTCCCAACATTCGGGCTTCCGGTGAAAAAGATATAATCAAAAGGTAAGCTCAATAGTAAAGTATTTTCTTCAATAGCACCCTGAACAACAGCAACGTAAGATTCATCAAAAGACTCTTTTACAATATCTTCCAACACTTTCGCTACGTGAGGCGTATTTTCAGAAGGTTTAATAATCGCTGTGTTTCCTGAGATTAAAGCGCCAATCAACGGACTGAAAGTCAACTGAACCGGATAATTAAACGGTCCTATAATATAATTTACGCCATAAGGTTCATACATAATTTTGCTGATTACTTCAGCACCCGATGGTAAAGGTTTTGACGGAACTTTTGTAGGTTTTGCCCATTCGTCAATATTTTCCAGAAGATAATCTAGTTCACTGATCACGATTTGTATTTCCACATATTCGGCTTCTTTTCTGCTTTTACCCAAATCGATATCTAATGCTTCGCAAAGTGCATCTGTATGATTTAAAAATACTTCACGGAAATTTCTTAATTGTGCTTTCCTGAATTCAATATCTTTGGTCTGATTGGTTTTGAAAAATGCTTTCTGTTGAGCGAATATTTCTCTTATTTTCTGTTCTGATTGTTGATCCATCTTATTTATTTTTAATTGTTGAAAGTTTCGAAAACTTCACAATATTTTATAGTTAAACTGATTTGAAATTTGATAGTGCAAATATATTGCTGAAAATTATATTGTACACAATTTAATTTAGATTTTATACCAATTAATATTATTGATATGACCTATAATAGACTGCAACCAACAATGAAAAATTAGTGCCAAGATTATCAGTTTTTTGAAGTTCTATCTTGTAAAGTCATCAAATTATAATAATACTTTTGATGTAAAGACTGCAATCCTAGCCCAGATCGAGCGGC
>DKLU01000121.1 GCA_002455915.1 Chryseobacterium sp. UBA6632 | reverse complement strand
AAGAGTATATCGAAAGAATGCTTCGTAATTATTCTTACCTGAATCCGGGCTTGAAAATTCTTTTCAACGGTGAAACTTTTTATTCTGAAAATGGTCTTAAAGATTTGTTGGAAGAAGAGTTGGAAAGCGAAACGCTTTATCCTATTATTCATCTGAAAGACAGTGATATAGAAGTAGCGATTACGCACACCGATAAATCCCAAACAGAAACGTATTTTTCTTTCGTAAACGGACAAAATACAACGCAGGGAGGTACACATTTGAATGCTTTTCGTGAAGCGTATGTAAAAACAATCCGTGAGTTTTTCAATAAAAGTTTTGATGCTTCCGATGTTAGAAAATCTATTGTGGCTGCGGTTTCCATTAATGTGGAAGAACCTGTTTTCGAATCTCAGACGAAAACAAAATTAGGTTCCAATGACGTAGGACCCAACGGACCAACGGTAAGAACTTTTATTATTGATTTCCTTAAAAGTAAATTAGACAACTTTTTACATAAAAACCCTGAGATTGCAGAAGCGATTCAGCGTAAAATTTTAATCTCGGAAAGAGAAAGAAAGGAGCTTTCAGGAATTCAGAAACTGGCGAGAGAGAGAGCGAAAAAAGTGTCTCTTCACAACAAAAAACTTCGTGATTGCAGACAACATTACAACGACCAGAAAAATGAGAGAAAAGGGGAAACCCAGATCTTCATTACCGAGGGAGATTCTGCATCAGGATCTATTACAAAATCCAGAGATGTTGAAACCCAAGCAGTATTTTCACTGAAGGGTAAGCCATTGAATTGTTATGGTTTAACAAAAAAAGTAGTGTATGAAAATGAAGAATTCAACTTGCTTCAGGCTGCTTTAAATATTGAAGAAAGCTTAGAAGATTTAAGATATAATCAGGTAATTATCGCAACCGATGCCGATGTCGATGGAATGCACATTCGTCTGTTGATGATTACATTTTTCCTTCAGTTTTTCCCGGATTTAATTAAAAACGGTCACCTTTATATTCTGCAAACCCCTTTATTTAGGGTGAGAAACAAAAAGGAAACAAGATATTGTTATTCTGAACTGGAGCGAATTAAGGCTTTGAACGAGTTGGGAAAGAATCCGGAAATTACACGATTCAAAGGTTTGGGTGAGATTTCTCCTGATGAATTTAAACATTTTATCGGAAAAGATATTCGTCTGGAACCGGTGGTGGTAGGAAAAGATCAAACCATCGACCAGCTTCTTGAGTTCTACATGGGTAAAAATACACCAGACAGACAGACTTTCATCCTCGAAAATCTGGTGGTGGAAGACCCTGATATTAACAGCAAAGAAATGCTTACAGAAGCAGTAGAAGAAATTTAATAATAAAAAAACACAAATAAATCTGTATGAAACAAATTTTAAATCTAAACTAATAATTATGAGACTGAGTAATCGCAACAAAGCTCCGGTTTATAACTTTATCAATACTGTACTTCTTATGATTTTGGCAGTAGGCATTGCGGGGTTTTTGCTGGAAGAATTCAGATTTAATGTCTTAGGGGTTGAAAGCTATTTGCTGCTCATTATTCCTGTCGCTCTCATTGTTTTCTTTTATCTGAACGGAAGACAGGTGTTTGAATACGATAGCGATGGCGAGGCTCTGAACTTTAAAAACAGAAACGTAATTCCTTTTTTAGACAGACCTTTACATGATGAGTTCCCGAAATATAAGTTGATAAGCTATGATATCATCAATGTATTTTTTGTAAAAAGGTTATATATTACAATTTCTAGTAAGAACAGCGGTTCTACGATATTAAAATATCAAATTTCATACTTAACAAAGAAAGAAGTGAACGATCTGAAATTCTCATTAAGTAAGGTTATAAAAGCAAATAACGAGAAAAAGGGTTAAAAAATAGATGATGACAGAAGAATACTCGCATGAAGGTGAGAGTTTGAAAAAGGTGTCCGGTTTATACAAAGACTGGTTTCTGGATTATGCCTCTTATGTAATTTTAGACAGGGCGATTCCGTCGGTATTTGATGGTTTCAAGCCTGTTCAACGTAGAATCATGCATTCCATGCGGGAGCTGGAAGATGGACGTTATAACAAAGTTGCCAATATCGTAGGAAATACCATGAAATATCACCCTCATGGTGATGCTTCTATTACGGATGCCATGGTGGGAATCGGGCAGAAAGAACTGTTGATAGACACTCAGGGAAACTGGGGAAATATTTATACGGGTGATTCTGCGGCGGCGGCGAGATATATCGAAGCCAGATTGACACCTTTTGCGCTTGAAGTGGTCTTCAACCCAAAAACTACAGAGTGGTCTAAATCTTATGACGGCAGAAATAACGAACCGATCGATCTTCCGGTAAAATTCCCGTTGCTTTTGGCCCAGGGAGTTGAAGGAATCGGGGTTGGACTTTCCACCAAAATTCTTCCGCATAATTTTAATGAATTAATTAATGCTTCTGTTGCTCATTTAAAGGGCAAAAAGTTTGATTTATATCCGGATTTCCTTACGGCGGGGATGCTAGATGTTTCGGAATATAATGACG
>DKLU01000258.1 GCA_002455915.1 Chryseobacterium sp. UBA6632 | reverse complement strand
ATGGAATTTTAGAATGAAACTTATGAATTCAGGAATTGCCATCAACAACAATGTGTTTTATCAATTTGAAAGTTTCAAAGTGAGTTATGAAAACGATTTAACAAATGGGTTAACGTTAAATGTAGCCGCGCAAAAGTCGAACGAAGAATCAAAGTTCGCCTACAGCTACAAAAATCTCGGAAATAGCTTCGATTTCACTTCTGCCTTCATAACCCTTAAATATTCTCCTAATTCTAAAAATATGATGACTCCAAACGGCAAATATACGTTTGAACAGAGTTTTCCAGAATTTTATTTTAACTATGAACAGGGTCTTAAAATAATGAATGGGAACATGACGTTCAGCAGATTTGATGCCTTAATTGCTCATAATTTTAAAACAAAAATCGGTGTCACGGGAATCAGAGCTTATGGAGGAATTATTTTCGGTGATGCTCCTGTTTGGAAGAATTTTACAATGAATGGCCTCGCCAATGGTAAAGCAGGTTTTAATTTTAACCTGACTTCCTACCTTGGTTTTGCCACGATGGAGGGTGGTAGATATTTCAGTGATAAATTTGTTGGCACGTATATTACGCACCGTATACCGTGGTATTTTAAAAGTTTCGGTAAAAATGTGTCAAGCTTCGACTTTATCTACCGTGGAATTATTGGTAACATGAAAAACGCAGCGGATCATCAGTTTCAATTTGAAAAGCTGAATCATCTATACAATGAAGTCGGTCTGGAGTGGAATAATTTTCTGTCCTCTCAATTTAATCTCGGATTTTTCTATCGTCTTGGCTATTATAATACACCCTCTTTTAAAAATAATTTTGCCATACAGTTTAAACTGAAACTTCTCGGCTTTTAAGAAAATATTTGAGATTAATCAAAATGAATTTTAAGCAGCTTTTGCCTAAAAGACTTGAGGTTATTGCGCCTTTATTATGATGTAATATGGACGGATTTTTATATGAGATAAAATAGATCATCACAAGCTGATGTAAAAAACTGAAAGTATATAGACTGTCTCTATTATGTTGGGATATTGAACACTAGTAAAAAAATGTTAAAGAAATTGGAAAGTTCTGAGAAAAAAGAAAATGGATTATTATTGACATTATCACTCATCTCTTATTGATTTAGATTTACAGTAATTTCTAAATTTAAAATGAATGGAATTCTAATTATTATATCATGTTAATGTGAGTTAAAAAAGAATGTGATAATTATAGATAAATTAAATAATAATTTGGTTTTTGGCACTGCTTTTGAATACCTAAACGCGGCTATTAAAAAAATAGACATAACTAAGGGATTATATTCTCGGAGCAATCTGAGAATATTTTTAAATGACCATCAAATCACCAAATATTTTTCATTAACAAATCCTCATTTTATGAGGATTTGTTGTTTCTAGAGTTTTCATAATTTTACCGATTTATAGCTGTGAGAATAAACACATACATAAGTAATTAACCATCTTAGCAACCATAAAAAACTACGAATTTAATTTATTCGGCGTGATTGATTCTTGATTTATTGTTATAGATACTTTTTTGATAAAATTACAAAATGTTTTATTTGATAAATTGTATGTTTTCACTTAACTCGCACGAGGTTATCAATATAATTTGTTAATTCTCTAATTTATAAACTCACTAAGCCATTTGCTAACTCTAGCCTTCATCTATCAAGTTGATACGTAGAAACCAAGAGACATACGCTGATTAATCATATTTTTTTTAAACTATTACTACAGTACTAAATATTGTATGTTATAACCCTATGCTTATCAGCAAAATTATAAAACTATAACTATGAAACTTTCAAATCTAAAAAATCTATATAATAATTCAAATTCTACTTAAAGGTGTAAAATATAAAAGAGAGCTTTTGCTCTCTAATATTAATATATTGTTTAAAGTGATTTTATTATTTTTTGTCTTCCAAATATTCAAATTTAGCATAAGAAGATTTCAAATGATGAAGTTGATCTCTCACAACTCGTGAACTTTCAGGGCAAAGATCGCCACTATCTAAAGCATCTTGATAAGCTTTTATTGCGGCACTTTCTCCATATGCAACATTTTCCAAAGTAGATTCATCTTTGTCCATTGCCATTGCATTTTTTACATCGATCCAAGCTCTATGAAAAGCACCCGCAGTACTTGTCGTATTATCTGCCTGTCCACCTCTCTCATTGATAAGACCTACAAGCTCGTTTTTCATTGTTTGAGATTCAGATACCATATTATCATAATCACTTCTTAATCCCGAATGGGTGTCCCAAACTTTTTCTTCTACTTTTGAAAATCCTGCAATTCTGTCGTTTGTAATGTTCAGTAAATCATTCAATACCGAAACTGTTTTTTCGTTATTCATATTAAAATTTTAATTAGTGTATTATGAAATTTACAATAAATGTGCCTGTTTTCGTTAAAAAATAGATTTTAATTATTTTTTTTCTTTGGCATGATAAATGGATTAGTGTAATATTAGTTTTAAAATGAACTAATTTATTTCATACTTAGTTTAATATTATATCAAATATTTGTATTATGAATTACTCCATAATAAAAGAGATTATAGGACTTTTGGAACAGTTTGAAAATGAAAATGAATTCAAAAAGTATTCAGCTGATAGCGATGGTTTCAAAAAGTGGATTTACGAAAGTTGGAAATCAGAGAAAAGAGAAGTTGAGGAACCTTACTGGGAAGGGAAGGAGAATGGAAGAAGTCCAGAAAGTGCAATCAGTACTTTAATTGTTCATCTTAATAAATATGCTAAAACCTATTCTAAATCAGCAATAACAAATTCAGATTTTACGACTCAGGATGATTTTATTTATTTAATTAATCTTAAGTCTTTTGGTTCAATGACGAAAATGGATCTTATTACAAAAAATATTCATACCAAATCGGCGGGTACTGTTATCATTTCTCGTTTGTTAAAAAATTCGTGGATCACCATTACAGATTCTCAAGACGATAGAAGAAATAAAATTGTTTCGATTACTGAAAAGGGTTTGAGTGCATTGGAATTTCATATGAAGAAAATCCGGGAGGCAACTCACATTGTTGCTGGTGATCTTACATATGAAGAAAAGATGAATTTAATATATATTCTTAACAAGTTGGATCGCTTCCATTATCCCATATATTCAAGACATATTAACAGTAATGAACTCATTGATGTTGTTAGTAGAGAATATCAATTTATAACTAATTAGGATGAAAAAGAAAATTGCAGTGATAGGTTCGGGTTTCTCAGGTCTTTCTGCAGCGGCTTATGCTGCTAAACAAGGACATGATGTACACGTATTTGAGAAAAATTCTGAAATTGGAGGCAGGGCAAGACACTTCAAGACTGATAATGGTTATACGTTTGATATGGGACCAAGTTGGTACTGGATGCCGGATATTATAGAATCTTTTTTTTCTGACTTTGGGTATAAAAGTTCTGATTTTTATGAATTAGTGTCATTGAATCCTCAGTTTGAAATGGTTTTTTCAGACTCAGTCATGAATATTCCTCATGAATATGACGATATGAAAATCCTTTTTGAAGAAATTGAAAAAGGGGGAGGGGAGCAATTGGATCTTTTTATGAAAGATGCCCGTTACAAGTATGAGATAGGAATGAAAAATTTTGTTAACAAACCCTGCCATTCATGGTTTGAATTTTTTAGTTTTACCATTGCTAAAAGTGCTTTGAAACTTGATTTGCTGACTGATTTTAAGAGTTTTGTAAGAAAGTATTTTAGTGATCCTAGGTTAATTATGCTTATGGAATTTCCCGTGATATTTTTAGGAGCGGCACCCAAAGATATTCCCGCACTTTATAGTTTAATGAATTACGGAGGATATAAATTAGGAACATGGTATCCCATGGGAGGTTTTTCTAAAATAATAGAAGCCTTAAGAACAATTGCTCAGGAAAAGGGAGCCACAATTCATTGTAATGCATCGGTTAATAAAATTAATATTGTTGAGGGCAAGGTCTCAACATTAGAGGTTAATAATCAGTTTTTAGATTTTGATACTGTTATTTCTTCCGCTGATTATCACCATACAGAATCTCAGCTTTTAGAAAAAAAATTCAGAAATTATGATGAATCTTACTGGGAGAAAAGAGTATTTGCACCGTCGTGCCTTATCTATTATCTAGGTTTTAACAGAAAAATTCCTAATCTAAAGCACCATACATTATTTTTTGAACATGATCTTGACCTTCATACGGAAGAAATATACACCAGCAAAAAATGGCCTACAGCTCCTTTATTTTATGCATGTTGTCCTTCCAAGACAGATGATTCTGTAGCTCCGCAAGGTGCTGAGAATTTATTTTTATTAATGCCATTAGCTCCAGGGTTACAGGATTCTGAAGCAATGCGGGAAAAATATTTTGAAGAAATGATCTCACGATTGGAAAAACATACGCATACTAACAATCTAAAGAGTTTTATAGAGTATAAAAGGAGTTATTGTGTTAATGATTTTCAAGATGACTATAATGCTTATAAAGGTAATGCTTACGGACTTGCCAATACATTGAAACAAACTGCGGTATTAAAACCCTCTTTAAAAAACAAGAAGATTAACAATTTATTCTATACAGGTCAGCTTACAGTTCCCGGACCAGGAGTTCCTCCCGCTCTTATCTCAGGGAAGATAGCTGCTTTGGAAGCCACATTAAAATAATTGACAATGAAAAAAATATTTGACAATCTTTCTTATAAGGTAAGTAAAGAAACAACAAGGCAATATAGCACAAGTTTCTCATTAGGTATAATGGCATTATCCAAATCATTACGAAATCCGATTTATGCAATATACGGATATGTAAGGCTGGCTGATGAAATTGTCGACAGTTTTCATGAATATGATAAGACTAAATTGCTATTAAAATTTAAAGAGGATACTTACTGCGCTCTTAATGAAGGCATATCTCTTAATCCCATCATGCAGTCTTTCCAAGAAACGGTTAAACGCTTTAATATTGATCATTCACTAATTGATCAATTTTTAAGCAGTATGGAAATGGATCTCGAAAAGATAGAATACAACTCAGAATTATATGAAAAATATATTCTGGGTTCTGCTGAAGTAGTTGGATTAATGTGTTTGCAGGTTTTTGTAAACGGTGACAGGAAATTATTTGAAGA
>DKLU01000085.1 GCA_002455915.1 Chryseobacterium sp. UBA6632 | reverse complement strand
TTTACAAAGACAGCTTCAGATGATGGGAATTAGTCCGGGAAGTTTAAACAACGGAAATCTAAAATCGGGTCTGGTTATTACAGCTCCAATCAGTGGAACGATCAGCAATATTAATGCACAGATCGGGAGCTATGTTGATATTTCGTCTCCGGTTTTGGAAATTATAGATAACAATTCTATTCATCTTGATTTACAGGTTTTTGAAAAAGATTTACCTAAAATGAGAGTGGGGCAGATTGTTCATTTTAAACTCACCAACAATCCTGAAACAGAGTATGATGCCACCATTTACAGCGTAGGATCGACTTTTGAAAATGAAAGCAAAACGATTTCAGTTCATGCCAATGTAACGGGAAATAAAACTGGCTTGATTGACGGAATGAATATCACCGGAATTGTAAGTCTTGATAAAAATACGATACCAGCCATTACTAATGAAGCGATTGTGGAAGCAGACGGAAAATATTATGTTTTTTTGCAGACCGATAAAAAACCTGATGAGCATGAAGAGGAAAATAATGGGAGCCATGAAAAAGGAAAGCCTAAAAATCAATCAAAAACAATGAATTTTGAAAAGGTTGAAATTATCAAGGGCTCAACAGATATGGGCTACACAGCCATTACTTCTGTAGGAAATATTTCTCCGAATGCTAAAATTGTGGTGAAAGGCGCCTTTTTCGTAAATGCAAAACTGACCAATTCAGGAGAGCATGAGCATTAGAATTGTATCTGATGTATTTTGAAAGATAATCTTCATCGTACATTTTTAAAATATCTTGATTAATGAAAGCGGACTTTTCGTCCGCTTTCTTTATGTCTTTGTGATTAATTTGAGATGGTTTAAACTTAAAAAATCGGCTAGCAGATTAAATAAGTAATACGGCTTTATTTTGAATCCTTTAATACCAGTTAATTCTATATCATTTCTTTAGCGAATATAGATACTGTTTTTCTGCTTTCATCACCTCTGAAAAAAGTGACAGCTTTTGAGATGTTTTGGCAGGATAATTTGTATTTTCTTCGATAGTGCTTCGGGTGTTCTTCGATAACGCTTCAAGAAAAGAATCATTTTTCCGAAGAACTATCGAAGGAGAGTCGAAGATGACTCGAACAAAGTCAGAGATAATATGAAGTGCTATGTTTCTCGTACATCAAAATTTTAGTGTTAATTGAACAAGGTAATTTTAGAAAAACAAATAAGTGAATTATTTTATAGTTAAGAGATTATATTTCACTTTTTTGTTTTTGTAAAACAGCTTGTGATTATTTTCAATAAAGTCTTTCAGAAAAAAATAATATTCTTTTTATTAAAAATAATAACGCGTCAATTTCTGTCGTTTAGTGATACTACTTTTGTATTAAGGTGTTAATTCAGTGTTAACTCTTTACAATAAATCTTTTTGATGTGAAGTAAAAAGTTTATTTTTGCAACCTTAAAGAATTAGTAACAATAAAACTTAAATAAACACGAGTATGAAAAAAATCTACGCGGGTGCACTTTTCTTGTGCGCGGTCTTGAATGCCTATGCTCAGAAAGTTGTTTGGCAAAAAGACATCAAATCCTCAACACAGGATTTTCTAAGCCAAGTAACAACAACTATTGATGGGCAATACTTAATTTCAGGAAGCAGCATTCAAGCTGCCACCTCCAAACTATCATCTGCTACCTCAAATAACGGCTAAGATTTCCATTTGGTCAAGCTTAACCAACAAGGTGAAGAAGTCTGGGAGAAGTATTTTTCGGGCAACAATCATGATTTTTTATCAGCAACGGTTGCCACACAAGAAGGCGGATTTTTGTTAGCTGGAACCTCTTATTCCTCAAAGGGTTTGGACAAAAAAGAGGACTCTAAAGGTGGATCTGATATTTGGCTGATTCGTTTGAATGAATTCGGCGATGAATTATGGCAGAAAACAATTGGTTCGGCTTCGGATGAGGAATCTCGAGCAGTGATTCAGACGACGGATCTTGGATTTGTCGTGGCTGGAAATGTTCAGAATTCAGCAAAAGGATACGGTTCTAAAGATGTTTTAATCATCAAATTAGACAAAAACGGAGGCATAGCCTCTCAAATTATACTTGGCGGAAAAGGCTTAGATGAAGTTGAAAAAATGATTCCCACGAAAGACGGTGGCGCTTTGGTAGGGATGTATTCCAGAAGTGGTGAAGTGAAGGAGGGAAACAGGAAGTCTGAAGCTGGAGGAAATATAACCGTCAACTCTCAACCAAAAACCAGCAACAATTTTGGTGAAGGCGATTATTGGATTGTTAAACTCAATAAAGAAGGAAAAGTTGAATGGGAAAAGAATTTTGGAGGAAAGGGTGATGATCATTTAAGAACACTTTCATTGACATCTTCAGGCTACTTAATTGGCGGAGAAAGTCGTTCTGAAAGATCAGGAAACAAATCGGTTGGTTTGGAAGAAGGCACGGATATTTGGCTGATTTCTTTGAACGAAAGAGGGGAAGAAATTTGGCAAAAATCTTATAATTTCAAAAACAGAGATGTGCTCATGGGAATGAATACCATTAATTCTTCGGATGACAAGTCTAAAGGGATTCTGTTAGGCGGCTATACTCAGGCAGAAGGCAGAATTGAGGCGGATGATGAGACTTTTTGGATGCTGTACCTGAATCAGGATGGAAACGAGCAATGGAGAAAGCACGTAAAAGGTGAATCCAGAAAACGTGAAGA
>DKLU01000086.1 GCA_002455915.1 Chryseobacterium sp. UBA6632 | reverse complement strand
ACGAAGAAACTATTTTGCTGCATCTATTATTATATTTACCGTATTTTCATTTTTATGCGGAAACGCAACTAATATTTGGGAACTGGTATTTTTCAGATTAATGCAGGGAATTGGTGGGGGAGCCCTTTTGGTAACTTCACAAACGATTATTACGGAGTCTTATCCGATTGAAAAAAGAAGTATGGCTCAGGCGATCTATGGTCTTGGGGTAATCATCGGGCCAACATTAGGTCCGCCACTGGGAGGATATATCGTAGATAACTTCAGCTGGCCGTATATTTTCTATATTAATATTCCTATCGGGATTGCAGCGACTTTAATGACGCTTCAGTTTGTGAGAAGTCCGAAATATGCTGAAAAGCGTAAAGCTTCAGATGTCGATTGGTTAGGAATTGCTTTATTGGCCATTACTGTTGGTTCGCTTCAGTATATTTTAGAAAGAGGACACGAAGAAGACTGGTTTGCCAGCGAATGGATTGTTCTGTTTACCGTGTCAGCTGTTTTAGGATTTATTTTATTCATTTGGCGAGAGCTTACGTTTAAATATCCTATTGTGGAATTGAGGGTTTTGAAAAACAGTAATTTAAGGATTGGTACCATAATGTCCTTTGTATTAGGATTTGGTTTGTACGGTTCTACCTTTATTGTTCCTTTGTATACGCAGAGTATTTTGGGTTGGACGGCACTTCAGTCGGGAGCTTTAATGATTCCTGCAGCTTTAACCACTGCCTTCATGATGCCTATTATCGGTAGATTATTATCAAAAGGTGCTAAACAGCAGATTTTGGTTTCCTTAGGATTATTTATCTTCTTTATTTACAGTTTCTGGGGTTACAAAATCTTGACACCGGATACGAGTAAAGATGCATTCTTTTGGATGCTGATTGTAAGAGGTGCAGGACTTGGATTATTATTTATCCCGATTACTTCATTATCATTAAGTACGTTGAAAGGTCAGGAAATTGGTCAGGGAGCAGCTTTTACAGGGATGATGAGACAGCTGGGAGGTTCTTTCGGGATTGCGGCGATTACAACGTTTATTGCCAATGCCAGTCAGAAATACAGAGTTAATCTGATTACCCACCTCGATGAAACAGATTTTGCAGTTCAGCAGAGATTGCAGGCTTTAAAAGGAAGCTTCATGGCAAAAGGGATGACTCCAGATGCCGCAATGAATGCCGCTTACAAGATGCTCGATCTCTCCGTAACGAAACAGGCAACGGTACTTTCTTATATGGATGTTTTCCTTTATTTAGGGGTGATATTCTTAATTTGTATTCCGTTTATCCTATTCGTGAAAGAACGAAAAAGTAAAGAAAAAATAGATTTAAGTGGCGTACACTAAATCTTTTCAAAATACATATAAAACCTCCGCAATTGTGGAGGTTTTTTGTTTTGCTGGAATATTAAACTTTAGCTTATTATGGTTTTAAATTCCCCTTCTTTGAAGGGGTGGCTTTTTGCGAAAGCAAAAAGACGGGATAGTTTGTACAGAAAATAATAACTAAGATCGTTTGAAATAGCAAAAAACCACCCCGCTAAAAATCCTTTGAATTTTCGCCACCCCTCCGTGAGAGGAGAATTTTTTTTGATTTTTGACTTGTCCTGAAATGAAAGAGGAAAACCTAGCCCCGATAGAAACGACATCCTTTTTGGTTGCGGCTGGAGCGAAGCGGAAGCCGTAACCAAAAAGATAAAGTGGATAGCGGGATAAAGCTCCTGAATATATTTTAGATTAATCTTTCTGCAAACTTTCCTTATGCAGTTTTCCCCATTTTTCAAGTTCATCAATTATTGGTTTTAATTGATATCCAACCTCGGTTAATTCATATTCAACTCTTGGCGGAACTTCGGCGTAGACGGTTCTGGTGACAATTTTATCATCTTCAAGCCTTCGCAATTGAAGTGTAAGCATACGTTCTGTAATATTTCCGAGTTTCTTTTTCAGTTCGCCAAATCTCAACTTTCCATTGATGAGATAACAACAGATGGCTAAAGACCATTGTCCGCCGATCATATTCGAGGCATGAACTTCGGGACATTCGTCTGCAAGAGCTTTTTTATTGGCAAAATTGGTAGATGTTTCTTTTATTTTAGTCATTACTTACATTTTTTATAGTACCATACAACGGGGCGTTACTATCGGAAATGTAAGTTACACCTATTATTTTTGTAATGAAAATTTAAAATATGAAAACATTAATTATCGTTATCCATCCTCATATGGAAACCTCTGTTATCAATAAAAGATGGATTGAAGAACTGAATAAATTTCCGGAAAAATATACAGTGCATGAATTATATCAAGCTTATCCCGACGAAAAGATTGACATTAAAAAAGAGCAGGAACTGATAGAATCTTATGATAAAATTATATTTCAGTTTCCTTTTTATTGGTTTAGCAGTCCGCCATTGTTGAAAAAATGGTTTGATGAGGTGCTTTTATACGGCTGGGCATACGGAAGCAAAAGCGGATTTAAAGTAGGAGAGAAGAAGATTGCACTGGCGATCTCTACAGGAATTGATGATGAAGGTTTCAGCGCTTCAGGAAAATATAAATATACGATGAAAGAGCTCACCCGACCTTTTGAATTGACTTTTGAATATATAAAGGCAGATTATAAAGAACCTTTTATTTATTATGGTTTGGAACAAAACCCTTCATTAGAATGGGTGGAAAGAAGCGTTCCGATGTATCTTGATTTTATTGATAAATTATAGGCTTAAACCTTGAAAATGAAGTCCGTGAATAGTATCACGGACTTTTTTAGGACAAATTCTACGTTTCTTACCCGGTCGGTGGGGTTGCAAAACTTCGTTTTTGGAGACTTGAACTCTGTCGTCAGGGTTTTTAATAGTGTCGTTGGGGTCTCGAACCTCTCTTTCGGGGTTGAACAATGGCCTGCCGCAGTTCACGACTACTCTTACGGGGTTTAGAACCTCGTTGCCGGGGTTGGTAGACCCCAAAATTGATCTTCAGAACCCCGATGTCGAACTTCAAAACCCCGCGTTCGCATTCCGAAACCCCGTTGTAGGAGTTCTTCAACCTCGATGTACCATTTCAAAACCCCGTTGTACCATTTCGATACTCGAAGAATGGCTTTGGTATTATTAAAATTCTTTAAAGAAATATATTTATTCAAGTTTGGCTGTCCATTCAATTCCGCTGATATCAATGAGTTTTAAAGAATGTATTTTGTCTGATGGAATATCATTTATACTCACCTTTAAATCTGCTTTGGAGCCCAAAGGAATAATCAGGCTGTGCTTTCCTGGTTTCACTTTAGCCACATAATGATTCAGGATATTTTCTTTCGGAAATGTTGAAAGCTCGGAAGGATTGAGTTCTTTCAAAACATTTCCGTCTTTATCCCATAGTTGAATTCCGATGAGGAATGAGCCGTAAACATCTACGCCCTCCGTTCGGAAAATCTGGAAACTTAGATAAGAATGATTGAATGAAATATTAGAAATTTCAATCTTTGGCTTTACAGATTTGTTATGTAATTTTCCCCAAACACCACCATGAAAATATTGATTGGTGAAAAGAGTAAGTCCGAAAATCAATAAAGAACCTATCAATACAAAACGTTTAGTATTAGCAATTGGCAAAACTCCTGAACCAAAATAAGAAAACCATTTTCTCTTGGTAAAGCTGAGATTTTTGGCTAAAAGATATTGATCGAGTGAATAATAGGAGCTTCCTGTCAGAAAAAGTGTAAATCCACCGGCAATTCCCAGAACTCCGATTTGCCATTCGTCCAGACAAGTCGTGCCGATCCAGCCGGATCCCAGTAGAATTCCCATTGCTAATGCAAAAACTCCGATGCTCATGAGTCGGGTGAATAATCCGAGGATGAGGCATAATCCTACAATGGCTTCCACGATGGTGAAGGTCATCATTGAGGTTTGTAAAGCATCGGGATGTGTTACGAGATATTCGATGATAGGTTTAATGCCTAAAGCATTCGGCAGGAAATGATTGAATTTTTCTCCGATATACCCTGCTTCATCGGGAATTAATTTATTTTCAAGGATTAAGCGGCGCCAGAAAGCAGAAAAGTACGTCCAGCCGATAACTAGGCGTAGAGATAGGGTGAATAAACCAGCCATTGTATGGCGCTGATGCATTGTTTTGTTGTTCATTGAAGTGTATTTAAATGATTAAAATAAAAATAGCGTAAAGAAAATTTTAAGCTATATCTAATTTCAATCGTTTAAATAAAATATACTTCGGCGGACTATTACCTGTGGTAAATCCTGAATAGTGATTCGTAAAAACCTTCTTTTCTGAATTGATTTTAGAAGATAATTCAATGATAAATTCATGCTTATCGAGCTTTTGTGCAACTTTTAAAGCAGGAATTTCCGAAGACTTTTCAGAAAAATAAATACAACTGTTCGCTGAACTTGCTGTAGTTTTTACTTTGTTTAAAGTACTGAGATGCTGAATGTCAAAAATTCCCAAAACATCTCTTTTCACCGAACATGGCGATAAAGAGAACATCAAAACAAGCAAGGTAATGAATGCTTTGTATGGTTTGATATAGAATTTGAGGTTTGACATTCTTACAAAACTAGGGTTTTATTTCAGATTATTTTATTTAAAATTTTATTTCTATTAAAAAAATAAAAAAAGTATCCTTAAAAAAGGATACCAGTAAGCTAATTAACCATTTAGTAGTAAATTGTTAATCAGGCATGAATTTTAAAATTTATTTTCTTTCAACTTAAATATTTATTGTCAATTATTTGAGGAACTTACTAGAAAATATTTAATGATTTATGTTGTTAGAATCTCTTGGTTTTTAATTATTAATATAAGAAGCATTGAATGACATTGATATAGCCCTACAAACCATATTTCCTCCAGAAGCAACTCCATTATTAAAAGATCTTATCATTCTCACATCTATGGTATGGCTGCCTGCAGTTAAAGATTTAACGGTACTCATGGTATACTGAGTCTGAGATCCTCCCTGTACACGTTCCTGAGTGGTGAGAAAAACATTGGTGGGTGCATTGTCAATAAACAATCTAGCCTGATAATAAGAGGCACCACCTCCCGGAAGAAAAGTGAAGTAATCTATTCCCAGCATAAAATTGATAAAAACAGCTTTTCCTCCTACGGGTATATTCAGAGTTTGTTGTGAAGATGGAATCAAGGTATAGTCGAGATCATTTACATTATAACTAAATCCTGTGGAGTTTGATACTTCTTCGGTAACAACACTAGGAGTTGTAGGGGTAGGTACTGTAATCACATTGCCCGACGCGTCTACTCCAAGATTTTGCCCGGAAGCAGATGTAGGTGTTGCAGAAGTAAGGTTTCTAAACTTTAATCCGCTGATATTTGCTAATCCTGAATTAATTTCAGCTTTCGTAGTGGGTATTGTTGTTCCTATACCTAGATTTCCTGAAGAGGCTATTGTGAAATCATTAAGCTGTTGACTGTTGCTAGGGGATCCCGATGCGTTATTATCTTTGGAACCATCTACATGAAAAGCGGTCTGCGGGTTGTTGGTATTTACTCCTATCTGTGCGGAAATTGATTGAAATCCTAAAAAAGCTGCTAATAATAAATTTTTTCTCATAAATTATTAGTTTAGGTATGAAGCGTTGAATGACATTGAAATAGGTCGGCATCCTGTAACTGTTCCTGCAGCCGTTCCGTTGTTGGCGGTTCTTCTCATGCGAATATCAAGGGTGTGATTTCCTGCTGTAAGAAATTTTACGGTATTTAAAGTATAAGAGAGTTGTTGACCTCCTGTTGCTGAGGTAGATCCTACGGGTTCCTGAACAATAAGATAAGTATTTGTTGCCACTCCGTCGATAAATAACATAGCTCTAAAATATCCGGCTCCGGTACCATCTAATGTTGTAAAATCTATTCCCAACATAAAGTTGATAAATAATGCTTTTCCACCGGTGGGAATAGTTACTGTTTGTGTAGTTCCTGAAACCAATGTATCAGAGCTGTCATTCACATTAAAGTCTGCGCCTGTGCTGGATGCAACTTCATAAGGTGTAACGCTTACAGCGGTAGGATTGGGTAGAGTAATTACATTTCCGGAAGCATCTACACCAATGGTTTGTCCTGATGAAATTGGTGTTGTAGAGGTTAAGTTTGTAAATTTAAGTCCGCTGGTGTTAGCCGTTCCTGAATTTATTTCCACTTTTGCGGTAGGAGTGGTGGTACCTATCCCTAGATTTCCTGTATTGGTGATGATGACATCATTTGCTTGCTGGGCTGCAGTTGGTGCTCCGGAATTATTATTGTCTTTTGCTCCGTCTACGTGGAAGGTACCCTGAGGATTAGAAGTATTTATTCCGACTTGAGCTAATGAAATACCAGAAGCAATAAGAGCGCACATGAGAATAATCTTTTGTTTCATATCTAATAGTTTATTAATTAAGAATGCTTATATGAATTAATTTAATTTTAAGAATGAAATGGTATTTTATTTAATTTTGAGTAGCAAAAATGCAAAGGGGATATGTTTTTCATTAGCGCATACCTGTTTTTAAAATTATGTTATATGTTTAAATAAATAATTATTTACAAATATATGTTTAAAAATTTCCTTTATGTTTGAATTTTTTATTAATTGTTTTAAATAATTGAAAATGATTGAGTTAATTTTTAAAATATTTCTCTATGATAGGAGTTTGATTTTCTTTTCGAATTTTTTTATTACTGACAAACAGTTGTCACCCATCAACCTATCTTTGTAATGATTAACACATACATAGGTTGAAAAAATTAATTTATAGAAAAATGGAAGACAGCAATTTTTATAAAATCATAGAACGATCTCTTGAAATAAGAGAGAAATATCATCAATTAGAAATTCAGCAAAATGGTAAAGAATGGACTTTAGAGCAGGACGCTTTAGCCTATCTTACCGATGCCGGATTGATTGGAAGAAACGTAATGTCTCACGAAAAAACATGGTCTAAGAAAAATTCTACCGAAGAACTTGAACATAAATTAGGTGAAAATATATGGTGGTTGATTATCTTAGCCAACAGAACCGGAATTGACATTAATGAGGCTGTAGAAAAGTTCTTAACTAAAACTGAAAATATACTGAAATGAGTTATTGTTTAGCCATCAATGGAATGGAGCCCGAAAGCAGAAGAGCACTTCATAAAAATTATCACGAT
>DKLU01000487.1:8736-10716 GCA_002455915.1 Chryseobacterium sp. UBA6632 | reverse complement strand
AAATTTTGTCGTTGATTTAGGTTAAAATAATTCTGATAAGGCTTAAATGGAAATGTTCTAAATAAAAAAGAAAATTTTCTTTATAATTAAGTATTATCATCATATATTTTTTTACCCTTAAAGACAATTGAAACATATCTGATAAGGATTTTTAAACTATAAAAGTCTTTTATTGTGGCTGTTTTTCTTATATGTTAATGTTTCTATTTTATTCTATTTGTTGATAATATTTTAATGATAAGGTGCTTATTGCTATAATATAATTATATTTTTCATGAATTTTTTGTTTTTAATTGTAGGTGAAAATATTTTTTTGAATTAGATTTACATATGATTATAATCACATTTTAGTGAATTGTATTTGCTTTAATTTATTTTGATTGAAAAACCAACCAATAAATATTAAAACCATGAACAAACAAAAACTAAAACCGTATGTAAATCTTAAAGGCACAATTGCTGATATAGTTAAGAAATCCGGCATCTTATTTTTATTACTCCTAGGAGTAGTTTCACCAATGAATGCACAGCGAAAAGTCGAAAAACTCAATAGGGGGCTGGTAGCAATGCGATTAAATGCCAATCAGGTTTATGTAGGCTGGAGAATGCTGGGGACTGAAGAACCCGATACAAGTTATAACCTGTATTTTAATAATGTAAAAGTAGCAGGAAGCCCTTTTACAACTACTACAAATTTTAATCATAATATTACGACAAACGGAACTTATACCGTTCGTGCCATCGTGAATGGTGTAGAGCAGCCTGCATCAGAATCTGCTACTGTTTGGGCAAATCAATATTTGGATATTCCAATGCAGGTACCGGCTGGTGGTACAACTCCGGACAACGTTGCCTATACTTATAGTGTAAACGATTGCAGTGTTGGTGATGTAGATGGAGACGGGCAATACGAATTGTTTGTAAAATGGGATCCATCCAATAGTAAAGACAATTCGCAATCAGGTTACACAGGGAATGTTTATATTGATTGTTATCGTTTGGACGGAACACGTCTCTGGAGAATAGATTTAGGAAAAAATATTCGTGCTGGGGCGCATTATACACAATTTGTGGTTTATGATTTAGATTCCGACGGTAAAGCAGAAATTGCATGTAAAACTGCCGACGGAACTAAAGACGGAACAGGAGTCATTATTGGAGATGCTAATGCTGATTATAGAAATTCAAATGGATATGTTCTGTCTGGGCCGGAATTTTTAACCATTTTTAATGGATTAACAGGCAAGGCAATGTCTTCAACCAATTATTTGCCGGCACGAGGCACAGTTTCCAGTTGGGGAGATAGCTATGGTAATCGCGTAGACCGATTTGTTGCAGCGGTGGCTTATCTTGATGGAGAAAAGCCAAGTTTAATAATGGGACGAGGTTATTATACAAGATTGGTGCGTGTAGCTTGGGACTGGAGAAATAATACACTTTCACAACGATGGATCTTTGATAGCAATACCTCAGGAAATTCAGCTTATGCAGGAATGGGAAATCATCAAATGACCATAGGCGATGTGGATGGTGATGGTAAAGATGAAATATTCAATGGTTCCAGTGCAATAGATGACAACGGTGAAAAGTTATTCGCAAACACATTAGGGCATGGGGATGCGCTGCACATGAGCGATATGGATCCTGATCGCCCTGGAATGGAAATATGGCAGTGTTTAGAAGAACCTGCTAAATATAAAACGAATGGTTTGGTTTTTTTAGATGCAAAAACAGGAGCTACATTATGGGGAATACCTTCAACTGGAGACATAGGACGTTGTAATGCTGCAGATATTGACCCACGTTACAAAGGTTATGAATGTTTTGGAAGCGCAAATGGCGTAAACTATTTGATGGATTGCAAAGGAAATCTAATCAGCAATAAAAAACCGACACAAAATTTTTCTATCTGGTGGGATGGAGATTTGAACCGTGAATTATTAGATTCGAATAAAATAGATAAATGGGATTATATTAATG
>DKLU01000487.1:0-8597 GCA_002455915.1 Chryseobacterium sp. UBA6632 | reverse complement strand
TTAATGGAAAAACCGTTAATATACTTACTGCTACAGGATATTCATCAAACAACACCACAAAAGCTACCCCATGTTTAAGTGCAGATATTTTTGGCGATTGGCGAGAAGAAGTGATATTTCGTAAGGAAGATAATTCTTCTGTAAGAATTTACACCACCAATATAGCCACGACCCATAAATTATATACTTTGATGCACGATACTCAATATAGAACGGCTATTGCGTGGCAAAATTCAGCGTACAACCAGCCTCCTCATCCAAGTTTTTATTTAGGAGTAGATATGGCAGCACAAACAAAGCCAAATGTAGTTACTGCGGGGGCAAATTCATCTCAGAAGATACTATCTGCTAATGCTGTGATTTATCCGAATCCTGCTGGTCAAACTTTTACAATTAAAGCTGAAGGAGTGTTTACTTATACCATTCATAATATGTTGGGTGTAAAAATAGCTTCTGGAAAAGGAAAAAACCAAGCTGAAGTGGTATCCTCGGATTCGGGAGTATTTATCGTGACCGTTCAATCTGAAAAAGGAACTTCAACCATTAAATTGATAAAAGATTAAAAAGAATATGACGATCAACTTTTCACCATCTTATTAATTTTTGAGTTGATTCCATAAAAAAAGAAAGATTTTAAATCCATTGGACTTAAAACCTTTCTTTTTTATATTTAATTTAAAAAGTCTTTCGACTTTAATGTAAAATCAATTAATGACCAACAGTTACCAACTCTTTGATAGACGGAACGAAAGTCGTTAAATCAATACCTTCAACAGCTGCTTTGTACTCTTCAATGCTTGGAATTCTTCCGATAATTGCAGACAATACAACAACAGGAGTTGAAGCTAATAAAGATTCCCCTTTTTTACGTTCAGAATCTTCCACCACTCTTCCTTGGAAAAGACGCGTAGAAGTTGCCAAAACAGTGTCTCCCTTTTCAGCTTTTTCCTGGTTACCCATACAAAGGTTACATCCAGGACGCTCAAGGTACATCATATTTTCATATTGAGTACGAGCTTCGCCTTTTGGAGCTGTATCGTTGAATTCGAAACCTGAATATTTTTCCAGTAATTCCCAGTCACCTTCAGCTTTTAATTCATCAATGATATTGTAAGTAGGAGCAGCCACAACTAAAGGAGCTTGGAATTCTACTTTACCATTTTGCTTTTCAAGGTTTTTCAACATCTGAGAAACGATCTTCAAGTCACCTTTGTGAACCATACAAGAACCTACGAAACCAAGATCAACTTTTTTCTCACCTCCGTAGAAAGTAAGATCTCTGATCGTATCGTGCGTATATCTTTTAGAAACATCGTCGTTGTTTACGTCTGGGTCAGCAATCATTGGCTCAACGATTACATCTAGATCTACAACAACTTCAGCGTAATATTTAGCATTAGCATCCGGAGTTAAAGCAGGTTTATCACCACACTTAATTTCCTCGATTCTCTTATTTGCTTTGTTGATTAATCCTTGAAGAACGTGATTGTGATTATCCATTCCTTTGTCGATCATAATCTGGATTCTGCTTTTTGCAATTTCCAATGATTCGATCAAAGTATCGTCTTCAGAAATACAAATTGAAGCCTTAGCTTTCATTTCTGCAGTCCAGTCTGTGAATGTAAACGCCTGGTCAGCCGGAAGAGTTCCGATGTGAACCTCGATAATTCTACCTTGGAAAACGTTTTCTCCGTCAAATTGCTTCAACATCTGAGCCTGAGTTGCGTGAACGACATCACGGAAATCCATATGCTCCTTCATTTCGCCTTTGAAAGTCACTTTCACAGATTCTGGAATCGGCATTGAAGCTTCACCTGTTGCTAAAGCCAAAGCTACCGTTCCGGAGTCAGCTCCGAAAGCAACACCTTTGGACATTCTTGTGTGAGAGTCACCTCCGATGATGATTGCCCATTCGTCAACCGTAATATCGTTAAGAACTTTGTGAATAACGTCTGTCATTGCGTGATATTCACCTTTCGGGTCACGAGCAGTGATTACTCCGAAATCGTTCATGAATTTCATTAATTTAGGGATGTTTGCCTGCGCTTTTTTATCCCAAACTGAAGCCGTGTGACAACCTGACTGATAAGCTCCATCAACAATTGGAGAAATTACTGTTGCGGCCATAGATTCCAACTCCTGAGAAGTCATCAAACCTGTCGTATCCTGAGAACCAACAATGTTTACTTCAACACGAACGTCCGAACCTGCGTGTAATAATTTACCTTCAGTAACACCCACTGCATTTCTGTTGAAGATTTTTTCAACGGCAGTAAGTCCTTGTCCTTCGATAGAAATTTCTTTTGAAGGAGCGAAAACTAGAGGAGCTGTAATTCCTAAAGTTTTAGCAGCAAACGTCTGGATTTTCTTACCAAAAACGATAGCGTAAGAACCACCAGCTTTGATAAATTCTAATTTTTGCGGAGTAAATGATTTTGAAATATCTTTCAATTCAGTTTCTCCGTTGTATAATTTTTTCTCTTTGGTATTGATCGTTAAAACAGTTCCTGTAGCAACAGAATATTTCTCTTCTAAAACGATGTCGCCATTTTCGTTACGAACAGGATGTCCGTTTTCGTCTGTTTTCTTAACCCAGTTTTGAAGGTCGATTCCGATACCTCCGGTTACGTCAACGGTTGTTAAGAAAATTGGAGAAATTCCATTAGTTCCTGCTACAATTGGAGCAATGTTTACGAAAGGTACGTAAGGGCTTGCTTGTTTCCCTGTCCAAAGTGCAACGTTATTTACACCAGACATACGAGAAGAACCAACTCCCATTGTTCCTTTTTCTGCGATCAACATCACACTTGCATCAGGATGTTGAGCCTGTAAAGCTTTTATTTCTTCCTGTTGAGCAGGAGACATCATACATTGTCCGTGCAGCTCACGGTCAGAACGAGAGTGCGCCTGATTTCCCGGAGATAATAAGTCGGTTGAAATATCACCTTCAGCAGCAATGTAAGTAACGATTTTAATTTCTTCAGCTACCTCTGGAAGTTTAGTGAAAAACTCTGCTTTTGCGTAGCTTTCCAAAATATCTTTAGCGATTTCGTTTCCTGCTTCATAAGCTTCTTTCAAGCGAGCAGTATCTGCATCATATAAGAAAACCTGAGTTTTAAGTACTTCAGCCGCCTGTTTTGCTATTGCTTCGTCGTTTCCTAAAGCTAAATCAAGCAAAACTTCGATAGATGGGCCTCCTTTCATGTGAGACAACAATTCAAAAGCGAAAGCCGGAGTAATTTCTTCTACTACAGATTCACCAAGAATGATTTCTTTTAAAAACTTAGCTTTTACACCAGCCGCACTTGTAGTTCCAGGTAGCGTGTTATAAATAAAAAATTTAAGAGAATCAGCTCTGTATTCGTTAGCTGTATCTTTAATTTGTGCGATGATCTCGCTTAATAAATCGGCACCGTCAATTGGCTTTGGATGTAGCCCCTGGGTTTTTCTTTCTTCAATTTCGTTGATGTAATCCTTATAAATATTCATAATAGAAGTCTTTCAAATTTTTAAGGTAAATTAATAAAAATTATAGTGCATAGGGCAATTTCCCGAATTGGTATATCGACTTACAAAACGGAAGAAAGTAAAGCCGGTACTATATTTTGCACTTTTTCTTAAATAAGTAAGATAATGCTTTGTCCCAAAGATGAAAGTAAAGGACTTTTTTGAAAGTGTAAGGGGCTCATATATAATTTCTAAAGCTGCCAAAGCACTCTTTAAGTAACGTTTGTAAAATTTTTTGATCATATCCATATCAAAAGTTGTATCTCTAAAAACGTTTTAGATTATCAAACAATTAAAAATGTTCCCAAAATTACGAATTTTTAGTATTTTATGCGAGGGATATTATTTAGATTCTTTATAAATATGAATTTTATATTTTCTATTTTTAATCTTATTTTTGCTGCCAAATGAGGATTATGAAAATTACGGTTCATTTTTTATGTCTTTTTATTTCGATATCTGTTTTTTGCCAAACCAAGGTGGCTAAGAAGCTTCCTGTAAAAAAGGTTGCAAAAACTGTTGTTAAAAAGACAGATGTGGTAGCTCAGCCGAATCCTGATTTGGTGGTTTTGAATGAAGAAATTCCCGTTTTAATTCCGAAAAAGAAAGATGGGAAATTCGGATATGTTAATCAAAAAGGCAAATTTATTATTCAGCCTGAATATCATATTGCTGTGTTTTTTTATGAAGATTGCAATCTACTGAATTCACCCAACGAAAAAATAAGAAAGTTCGGAACCAAAGAGTATGCAACGGTAGAAAAAGATATGATTTCTTATCGAATTGATCAGAAAGGCAAAAGAGTGTATCAATTTAAAGATTCAGATTTAGGAAAATGTCCTAAAGAGTTTAAATATCAGCCGTTTCAGGCATACGTTAAGAATGGTTTTTACGGAATTATTGAAAAATCGAAGTTCATTAATGCTGAAGATTACAGAGATTATCAAATTTATCCGCAGTACGAATATTTATATATTGCTGAAAGTGAAGATGTTTCAAACCCAATGATTATTGCATCTAAGAATGATCGTTTTGGGGTGATTGATGTGAATAACAAAATCATCATTCCATTTGAATATGATGATATTAAGCGAAACTTCAGCTGGATGTTGGGGAAAATGTTTGAAGTTTCAAAAGACGGAAAAACATATTATTATATTGATTCTCACAATAAAACCTATTAAATTGTACTGATGATATATTTTTCGTAATTTTGCGCCTGAATTAAGGGGTGCTGTAACAAGCTGAGATTATACCCAATGAACCTGGAACGGGTAATGCCGTTTAGGGAATTTTGAAAATGTACCAATGAAACATTATAGCAATGTACCAATTCTCATTGCTAGATTGTTAAACTAATAACTTGCTACATTATTTAATCCGCCCCTTTTATTCATTAAATTTTAAAGATTTATAGAATGAAAGGTTTATTTTTTTTAGGGCTTACCGTTGGCTCTTTTGCTTTTTTACAAGCACAAAATACCGATTCCTTGAAAATAAAGGAAATTGAAGCCATTAACTTTACCAAAAGGCTTCCTGTTGCGAAAGAGATCATCAATGTTCAGAAAGATTTAGATAATAAAAATCTTGGGCAGGATCTTCCTATTTTACTTAAAAATCAAACATCAATTATTTCAACTTCGGATGCCGGAAATGGCGTTGGATACACAGGTTTCAGAATTCGTGGAGTTGCCGGAAGAGGTATTAATGTGATGATGAATGGTGTTCCGTACAACGATTCTGAAAGTCAGGGGACATTTTTTGTGAATGTTCCGGATCTTACGAGTTCCGCATCTCAAATCGTTATCCAAAGAGGTGTCGGAACTTCCAATAACGGAGTTTCTGCGTTTGGAGCAAGCATCAACGTCATTTCAAAAGAACCTGATGATAAGTTTTACTTTAAAACAGATGACAGTTATGGTTCGTTCAATACTTACAAATATTCTGCTGAGGTTGGCTCTGGCAAATTCTGGGGAAACCGACTTTCGGTGATGGGAAGATACACGCACATCAATTCTGACGGATATATCGACAGAGCGTCTTCAAAACTACATTCCTACAATTTTACGGCTTTGTTTGAAGAGAAAAATACGAAAATCCGTCTGATGGCTTTTGGTGGAAAAGAAAAAACCTACCAAGCTTGGAACGGGATCGACAGAAAAACCTGGGAAACTAATCCTAAGTTCAATTATTCCGGAGCGATTTATGATGCAAACGGTAATATTTCCAGCTTTTATGATAATGAAACAGATAATTACAGACAAAATCATTATCAGTTGCTTTGGGAGCAGAAGTTTAATGAAAGATGGAATTTAGAAACCACTTTGCATTACACGAAAGGTAAAGGATATTATGAAAATTATAAGCAAGACGGTAAATTTTCAAAATATAATCTTCCCGATTTTGTGGATGGTTCACAAACATTAACCAAAACTGATTTCATCCGTAAAAAGTGGCTTGATAATGATTTCTACGGAATTGTTTCCACATTATACGGAAAATTTGAAAATCTTGATTTAAATTTCGGAGCCGTTGCCAACCAATATTACGGAAGGCATTTTGGAAATGTAACAGGCGTTTTCCTTCCGCAGATCGATGAGCATGAATATTACAGAAATCGTTCAGTGAAAAATGAAGTGGCTGGTTTTGCAAAAGCTTTGGTGAAAGTTCATGATTTTGAATTCTTCGGAGATCTTCAGTTGAGACATATTGATTACGATACAAAAATTCTTCAGGCAGGCGATGATGAAGGTGGAAATTTGAAGAAAAACTGGTTGTTTTTTAATCCGAAAGCAGGAATTAATTACAGAATTGGCAGCGGAAAAGTTTTCCTTTCGTATGCGCACGCCCAACGTGAACCGAATCGTGATGATTTGATGGCTGATAATAATGTGAAAGCAGAAAAGCTTCATGATTTTGAGGCGGGAATTGAAAAACAGTTTGGGGTCGTTTCATTTACGGCGAACTTGTACTATATGTATTATGTTAATCAATTGGTTTTGAATGGTGAAATGAATAATGTGGGAGCTTTCATCAGAACAAATTCCGGGAAAAGCTATAGAAGAGGAGTTGAGATCGGTGCATTGGCTAAGCTTTCAAAACAATGGGAACTTACAGGGAATGTAACATTCAGCCAAAATAGAAATTTAGATTTCAAAATTGAAAATGTAGAGCTGACCAAAGATCTTGGAAATACGCAGATTTCTTTTTCTCCAGACGTGATTGCAAATTTAGGCATCAAATTTAATCCTAATAAAGATTTCCAGTTTGGATTATCAAATCAATATGTCGGAAGACAATATCTGGATAATACAGAAGATAAAAATTTACAGTTAAAAGATTATTTCCTTACAGATTTTAATGCTCAGTATCAGTTTAATATTAAAAATAATGATATCGCATTAAAATTATTGGTTAACAATCTTTTCAATAAAAAATATGTGAATAATGGAGCGGTGTATGATGGAGATCCATACTATTTTTCTCAGGCGGGAACCAACTTTATGTTTGGGATCAGCTGGAAAATTCAATAACATTCATTATGGATATTTTACAATTTGATATAGTAAAATGTTAGACTAAATTTTTATAAGACTGCTTCGGCGGTCTTTTTTATTTTTAAATTAAATTATTGTTTAAAAATCATGATAAAAATTATGAAAAACACAAAAAGAAAAGAATTTACTAAAGGTGATGTTTTATCATCATTAAAATACTTTTTAGTTTTGAAAACTAAATAACTAAAACAAAAATTAGAATTAAAGTATCAATTCCTGAAAATATAATTTGAAACTCGATGATTTTGGCTGTTTTTATGAAAACAAATGTTCAAAAAAGTCATGAAAAAGTTATAAATTTGCCACCAAATGAATATTTCAGCTTACATTTTAGAATATCTGAAACAGTTTGGGACTGCTACAGTTCCCGGTTTTGGTGTGTTTTCTCTGGAAAATTCCAAGGCGGTGATCAACTCTGAGAACGGGAGCATTTTGCCACCGGCAAGTCAGATTGCTTTTGTGTGTGATTATGAAGCGCAGTCGGATGATCTAGCGGCTTTTATCAGCGAGCAAAAACAGATGACATTGGAAGCTTCAAAAAGTGATTTGAAGATCCAGACCGATTTTTGGAAGAAAAAACTGCAGTCAGAAAATATTTTAGAAATTTCCGGTTTGGGAACTATTACCATCGAGGAAGATTCTAAAATTCATTTTAAAGGAAAAAGAGTAGAATCTGCACATCCTGATTTTTATGGTTTGGAAGAAATTAAACTTTCAGATATTAAAAATAATCAGAAGCCAAAAGCAGTTGAAAGTACAGGAAAAGAATACAAAGTAGGAAAATCATTGCTTTGGATTTTTCTGATCGCGATTCCGGTCGCTGTTATTGCCTATTTGGCGATTACAAACCAAGAACTGCTGTTCGGAAACCAATCTTTCAAACAGGAAAAAGATTCTATAAAATCATTACAAAACAAGCCTCAAGTTATCGTAAAAGATACAGTGAAAATGCCTACAGATTCTACATTGATGAAAGTTTCAGATTCTCTGAAAAAAGATTCTATCGTAAAACCGGGTGCTCAACCTGTAAAAGCTGTTCCAACGGCTAAAGCTCCGATAACTCCAAAACAACAACACTAAGACATGGCAAAAATAAAAAAAGCGTCAGAATCTTTAACGGTAATGACGAATATTGTACTTCCCAATGATACCAACCAGTTAAGAAACCTTTTTGGTGGAGAATTATTGGCAAGAATGGACAGATGTGCATCTATTTCGGCAACAAGACATTGCGAAAGAAGAGTGGTAACGGCATCTGTAAACCACGTTTCATTTGACCATCCGATTCCTGAAGGGGGAATTGTAGTAATGGAATCTAAAGTTTCCAGAGCATTTTCAACTTCAATGGAAGTGTATGTAGATGTTTGGTTGGATGATCCGATCAATCAGAAAAAAACGCATACTAACTCGGGAATCTATACTTTTGTGGCGGTGGATGAGTTCAACAGACCGATTCCTATTCCATCTATGGAGCCAGAAACGGATGAAGAAAAAGAAAGATTTGCAGCTGCATTAAGAAGAAAAGAATTATCA
>DKLU01000486.1 GCA_002455915.1 Chryseobacterium sp. UBA6632 | reverse complement strand
TGGCTTGAACCCGTGACCGACGAAATTTATAATGAAGCTAATCTTCAGATTAAAAAATAATGAATACAAATTTTAAGATCTTTTAACAAAAACTCCACAAACTAAACCTGCAAAAGGGTTTGGTGAATTTGCCCCAAGAATTGATGCTTTTCTAAAAGAACATTTATTCGCAGACATTTTTGCAGGTGATGTTTTGACTTATCAGCAAAGAGAATTAATAACCATTTCGGCATTGGCATCGATAGAAGGTTTAGAATCACAGCTAAAAGCACACATTGGAATTGGAAAAAATACTGGAATTACAGATCATCAGTTAATTCAATCGGCAGAGTTGATAGCAAAAACAGTTAATCTGTCTCAAGCAGAGATATTTAGAAAAATTATTAATGAAAATTCTTTAAAATAAATGAAAAATATAAAATTATTATCAATGGTTGCAATGCTTATTTTAAGTTCAAAATCATTCAGCCAAAAAAAATCTACCACGATGAATATAACAGACCATTATACATTTACATTAAGCGAAAAAGTGAGCCGCCAGAAAGTTACCTTTAAAAACAGATACGGAATCACGCTGTCTGGCGATATTTATTTACCAAAAAATACAGGAAATGAAAAACTGCCAGCATTGGCTATCAGCGGGCCTTTTGGTGCAGTGAAAGAACAATCTTCGGGGTTGTATGCCAATCAGATGGCTGAAAGAGGTTTTGCGGTCGTGGCTTTCGATCCGTCTTTTACAGGAGAAAGTGGAGGAGAAGTGCGCAATGTAGCTTCCTCAGATATTAATACTGAAGATTTCAGCGCAGCAGTAGATTTTTTAGGACTACAGAAAAACGTAGATCGAAATAAAATCGGAATTATAGGAATTTGCGGCTTCGGAGGTTTTGCATTAAATGCCACAGCAGTAGATAAACGTGTAAAAGCAGTTGCTACCACGAGTATGTACGATATCCCAAGAGTGGCTTCCAGAGGATATTATGATAAGGTGACGTTGGAAGAGCGTACAAAAACATTAGAACAAATGAGCCAACAGCGCTGGAAAGATGCGGAATCTGGTAGAGCCGCAGCCGGACCACGCTCTAATGCAGAAAAATTAAAAGGCGATGAACCACAGTTTATTAAAGATTATTTTGATTATTACAGAACACCGAGAGGTTTTCATGAGCGATCTATAAACTCCAACGGTGCTTGGGCAGCGACAAGTGGTTTTTCTTTGATGAATATGCCGATTCTTACTTATCTGAAAGAAATTTCGCCAAGACCGGTTTTAATAATCGCCGGAGAAAACGCGCATTCAAGATATTTTAGTGAAGATATTTATAAAATGGCTGCAGAACCCAAAGAATTAATGATTATTCTTAATGCAGTGCATGTTGATCTGTATGATAAAGTAGATATTATTCCGTTTAATAAACTAGAACAGTTTTTTAAGGATAATTTAAAATAAGAGATAAACAAAAGGTATAAACCACTGACAATAGAGTATTTAGAGTAATCAATGTCAGTGGTTTGCTGTTTTTTTGAGTTTCTAGAAATAATTACAATTTAACATAATATAAATTATAGGACTTTTTGTAATTATTTAAAATAAATCAGCGATACAAAAAATATCGCTGATTTTCGAATAAAATATATTAATATGAAGTTTTTATAAAATTACGGTCTGTATAGAATGAGCCGGCGCAGATAACTTGGCAGACATGCCCTCAATCCACAGATTTGTATCAATATCATCATCTGTATCATTCATAATAACGGTAACCAATTGTCCGTTTTCATTCATAAATGTTGTAGATGTTAAAGCGATTCTGTTGGAAGAACTTCCGATTCGCTGCGCGTTTGGCTTAATGAATTTTGAAACGTGACCTACATAATAATATTCATAAGTATAATGAACTTCTCCGGTTTTCGTGTCTGCAATAATTGGTGCAAAACAAAAATTTCCAACATGGTTCGGACCGCCGGTTTCATCCAGAAGTACATTCCAGTCTGTCCAAAGTGCAGTTCCTTTATTAAAATCGTTGATCATATTTCTGCCGTACAATTCGCCTAACTTTACATCGTAAATTTTAGTCAGATCAAATTGTTCTTTACAACCTTCCGTAAATGCTAAAAATTTATCTGGAAAAGCTCTTTGAGTTTCTGCTAAATTGTCAAAAAGCTGAGTTTTATTATTCCACGTTTCATACCAGTGATAACCAATTCCTGCAGCATATTTTGAAGTTTCAGGATCGCTGAGCGTTGTGGTTGCTCTTTGATAAATCAGGTCACGATTATGATCCCAAATCATTACTTTTTTGTCTTTATAACCATTTTTCCAAAGTGTCGGGCCTAAATTATTCCTTAAGAAATCGCCTTCTTCATCCGCCGTATAAATACATGATTCCCAGGTTTGTGTAGCCATTGGCTCGTTCTGAACGGTTAATCCCCAAACATTAATTCCTCTTTTTTCGTATTCTTTGATGAATTTAACATAATAATCGGCCCATGTCTGATAGAAAACATTTTCCAATCTTCCGCCTTTCAGCATACTTTTATTAGATTTCATCCATGCCGGCGGACTCCATGGAGAAAAATAAAATGTAAAATCTTTTCCGATTGCATTTTGAGCCGCTTTAATCATCGGGATTTTATATTTCTCATCATGAGCTACATTAAATGACTTTAAAGAATTATCATTTTCCTGAACATACGTGTAAGAATCGCTTGAAAAATCGCAAGAATTCATATTGGTACGCACCACCGTGTATCCCAGCCCGTTTTTACCGTAATAAGCTTCCAGAATTTCCTTTTGCTTAGCTTTCGGCATTTTATAAAACGTTTCCGCTGAGGCATCTGTGATGGCTCCTCCAATTCCGATCAGCTTTTGATATTTAAAATCAGGATCTACAAAAATGCAGGCGTCGGTTTCTTTAGGCTGACCAAATTTTTCAAACTTTACCGTTCCTTTATCCACCATTTTTTCGTTGGTTTTAGAATGGGTAAGAAAAATTTTTGCTGTTTTTCCTGTGTTCTTTTTCCAGTAGTTTTGTGCATTGGCATTAAAAGCCAGTCCAACAACAAAACAACTTACGATTAATTTCTTCATAATTTCCTTTCTTTACTATATTAGCCACTACTCTTTTCAAAGTGTGAAAATTTTATTTGTTCTGATAAACCCTTACATAATCGATTTCATATTTTTGTGGAAAAATACGTTGATCAATCCCCTCCTTTCCGCCCCAAAATCCACCAACGGCTAGATTTAAGATGATAAAATAAGGCTGATCAAAAGGCCACGCTTCATACGTTTTCTCTTTATTTTCGTACGTGAAAAATTTTTGATCGTCGATATACACGTCAATTTTTTCAGGCGTCCAGTCTGCTTTATATACATGAAACTTTTCGCTTACATCTTTTACCATGAGCGTATCTGTTTTCTGAGTTCCGATTTTGTGATTATATTTTTGGGTATGCACCGAAGCGTGAATATACCCCTGATTAAACCCTACATGCTCCATAATATCCAATTCGCCATCATCCGGCCATTTCTTCATATTTTCACTCATCATCCAGATAGCAGGCCATGTACCACGACCTTTAGGAAGTTTTGCCCTTACTTCAATGGTTCCGTATTGAAAGGAGAACTTTCCTTTCGTTAATAATCTTGCCGATGTATACTTATTCTTTTCCCAATTTTCTTTTCG
>DKLU01000407.1 GCA_002455915.1 Chryseobacterium sp. UBA6632 | reverse complement strand
GTAATTGTAACCTACACCGTAAAACCTGAATTTGTTTCAGAAAACAAAGCCAATATTCAAAAGTTTTTAAGTGATTTTAAAAATCTTGATCAGGAAACATTTGAATATAAGGTATATGTAAAAGAAGACGGTGTTACGTTTGTACATTATTCTAATTATAATAATGAAGAGGTTCAGCATGAGGTTTTGAATGTTCCGTCTTTTAAAGAATTTCAAAAATTAAGAGATGAAAGCGGATTGAATGATTCGCACAAAGTAGAAATTTTACAATCAATATAAAAAAACAACAAAATTCCGAAGTATAAACAAGTGCTTCGGAATTCGAAAATATAATTGCAATGGACGAAAATAACAATATTTGGTGGCTCAATGAAGAATCTGAGCAAATGCTAAACAGAGGATATTTGCTGAAAGGTGAAACTGTAGAAGGAGCAATCGACAGAATTACTACGGCAGCTGCCAAAAAACTATACAAACCTGAGCTTCAGCCTGCTTTCAAAGAAATGATCACCAAAGGATGGATCAGTTTCTCATCTCCTGTTTGGGCAAATATGGGAACGCAGAGAGGTCTTCCAATCTCTTGTTTCAACGTTCACATTCCGGACAGCATTGAAGGAATTACCCACAAAATGGGTGAAGTGATCATGCAGACGAAAATTGGCGGTGGAACTTCAGGATATTTCGGAGAGCTTCGTAACAGAGGAACTGCTGTTACAGACAATGGAAAATCTTCTGGTGCGGTTTCTTTCATGAAATTATTTGACACCGCAATGGATGTTGTTTCTCAAGGTGGTGTAAGAAGAGGTGCTTTTGCTGCTTATTTGGACATTGACCACGGAGACATTGAAGAATTTTTATCAATTAAAGATATTGGAAGCCCTATCCAGAACCTGTTTACAGGAATTTGCGTTCCTGATTACTGGATGCAGGATATGATCGATGGTGACATGGATAAGCGTAAAATCTGGGCAAGAGTATTGGAAAGCCGTCAGCAAAAAGGACTTCCTTACATTTTCTTTACCGATAACGTCAACAGAAACAAACCGCAGGTTTATAAAGATTTGGGAATGCCTGTCAATGCAAGTAATCTGTGTTCTGAAATTATGCTTCCTTCCACAAGAGAAGAATCTTTCATCTGCTGTTTATCATCAATGAACTTAGAATTATATGATGAGTGGAAAGATACAAATGCTGTACAATTGGCCGTATATTTCCTAGATGCAGTTTTAACTGAGTTTATCGAAAAAACAGAAGGAAACTATTATCTTCAAGGAGCTAGAAACTTCGCAATGCGTCACAGAGCACTTGGTTTAGGAGTTTTAGGATATCATTCTTATTTACAGAAAAATATGATTCCGTTTGAAAGTTTTGAGGCAACTCAATTCAATGCCAGAGCTTTCAGACATATCAAAGAACAGGCAGAACAAGCTTCAAGAGAATTGGCAAACATCTACGGAGAGCCTGAATTATTGAAAGGTTACGGATTGAGAAATACCACGACAATGGCAATCGCTCCTACCACTTCTAGTTCTGCAATTTTAGGTCAAACCTCTCCTGGAATTGAGCCGTTTGCTTCTAACTATTATAAAGCTGGTTTGGCAAAAGGAAACTTTATGCGTAAGAACAAGTATTTAGCAAAATTGTTGGAAGAAAAAGGCATCGACAACGAAGAAACGTGGAGAACAATTATGTTGAACCACGGATCTGTTCAGCATTTGAAAGAATTAACTGACGAAGAAAAAGCAGTATTCAAAACGTTCAAAGAAATTTCTCCAATGGAGATTATTTCGCAGGCAGCGCAAAGACAGCAATACATCGATCAGGCACAGTCGCTGAACTTACAAATTCCTTCTACAATGCCGGTAAAAGACGTAAACTATCTTTATATCGAAGCTTGGAAAAAAGGTGTAAAAACTTTGTATTACCAAAGAAGTTCTTCTGTTTCTAAAGAGATGATGGTAAATTTCGTTACCTGCTCAGCTTGTGAAGCTTAAGATCAGCAAATAATAAACATTTATATATTACGAAGCACGCCGAAAAGCGTGCTTTTTTTAATAAAAATTTCACAACAAATAGAAAAATAACAATAAAGCAATAACTTTTATAATTATATTTTCCTAAATTTAATTCACTATAATTTAAATTAGCAATCAAAAACAACAATCAATAAAATTATTTAAACATCTATAAAAAAGTAAGTTAAATAAAATTTACTATTTTCGTAAAAATCAAACTTTAGAAATTATTAATCAGTTTGATAAAAAGACACAATTATGAATAAAATTTTACTTACAATTTCTGTAAGCTGCTTTTCTTTAGCTTATAGTCAGAACCTTACTTTCGCAGATTCAAAATTCAAAGCTTTAGCTTTAAGTTCAAGTCCTTCTAATAGCATTGCAAAAGATTTTAACGGAAATTATATTGCAATAGACGCAAATAACGATGGAGAAATCCAGCTTTCTGAAGCTCAACAAGTTAAAGTTTTAACACTTCAACAAGACCCTAATCAAAAATACATTGATCCCAACGGAAATCCTTCTGATCCAAATAATATAAATATTTCTTATTATAACAATCATTTGCCAACAGGAATTTCTGATGCATTGCTATTTCCCAACATAGAAGAACTTTATTTTTGGGACGTAAAAACAGCAAATATCAATTTTGTAAATAATAGCAAAATTAAAAAAGTTCAGGGCCGTCCTATTTATTTTGAAATTTCTCAAGCCAATCAAACAGCAGCTGCTCCCATCAATATTTCATTTGATAATTGCCCGGGAGTTCAAAACATTAATGACGTCATCGCATACCAATCAACCATGAACCCTTGGATAGCACCCGAAAATAGTTTAACTATAAAAAATTGTGGAATTACAGGAGATGTCATTATTGACCAAGCTGAACTTATGCAATTGTATATTGAAAATTCTAATATCAATACGTTGACTTTTAATTCTTGTAAATTTTTAGAAAAAATTTCAGTTCCTAATCTAACTAGTTTAACAAAAATTTCGGTAGTGGGAACTTCTAGTTCTACTGGAACAGGTATTGAATTAGTAGCTAACAACTGTACAAATTTGCAGGAAATTTCAGCAGATACAGATCATGATAATTCAACCGGCACTTATTTTTCATCCATAAACGTAAATGGAAATACAAATCTAAAGAAAATTAAAGGTCTTAATGCACCATCAATTAATTTATCAACGGCAGGATTGATCAATCTGGAAGAACTTGACTGCTCTTTTTATAATGAACTTATATATTTTACAAACTCCGGAGTTTATTTGGGAAATGTATCATCATTGAATCTTTCGGGTTTACCTAAACTTAACACTTTAAAAGCGTTCAATCAACCCATCACCAATAATGTTAATTTCAATACCGCAACGGCGTTAGAAAATATTGATATTACAAACTCATGTGGATATATGACAACATTGAATATAAATAACTTATCTAATCTCACCATTCTGAAATCAAATGTTTTAGCGAGCTACGCTTACCCTACTCTTCATTTTGATTTACAACAGATCAATGCAAAAAACTGTGTGGCATTAACTGATTTTCAAATTTCGGGAAATCATAATCTGAAAAGTTTAGATCTACAAAACTGCCTGAGTTTACAAGCTCTAAATATAGGCAGTGCTCCAGTTTCTTCCTTTCACTATTTTCCAGAATTAACTACTTTAAATATTAAACAATGTACCGCTCTTGAAGAACTAAATATTTTCAATACAAAACTTACAGAATTGGATGCATCAGATTGCTCTGCCTTAGCCACATTATCACTTGGAGGAAATGCTAATCTTGCATACGCTAACATAAAAAACAATGCTATAGAAAACACCAATTTTTCTAATAATAACACAAATTTATCTATGTGTGTAGATGAAGCTCAATTGACAACACTGCAAGCGTTATATCCAAACATTACATTCACAAGCAATTGCGGAGGCTTCTTGGCAACAAATAATTCAAAAATCAATAAAGATCAAATTGATATTTTTCCTAATCCCGTAAAAGATTTTGTAACAGTGAGGTCTGATGAAAAAATCAAAAACATACAATTAATTGATACACAGGGAAGGATCATCAATACTCAAAATGGAAATAATGAGGAAATTAAAATTAATTTATCAAGCTATCCAGCGGGAAATTATGTAATGAAGGTGAAAACTGAATCAAGAGAAATTTCTAAAAAAATTATAAAAAAATAAATATTACGACAAGTATTTTTTTAGCTTAAAGACCATAGAAATTCTATGGTTTTTGTTTTATCTTTGTTTACATAGTTTAATCACAAAAAGAAAGCAGATATGAAATTCGGGCAAGTAGAAGATCCTTCAAAAATAGATTTTACGTTACCAAAAGACCATTCTAAAACAAAGGAAATTTTAAATCAAAATAAAAAAGGATTAGAAAATATTTCTATTGGATGTGCAAAATGGAATAAAACAGATCTTAAAGGATTTTATCCGAAAGGAACAAAAGATGAATTAACCTATTATGCCACTCAGTTTAATTCTATAGAACTGAACGCTACTTTCTACGGAATGCCAAGTCCGGAACAGGTACAAACCTGGAAAGAAAAAACTCCGGCAGATTTCAAGTTTTTTCCGAAGATTACCAACACGGTTTCACATTTCAGGAGATTGATTGATGTGACGGATCCGGTGACTCAATTTGCAACATCAGTTTTAAATTTTGACGAAAAATTAGGAATGGTTTTCTTACAGCTTCATGATAATTTTAAACCAAAAGATTACGACAGATTAGAAAAATTCGTGAAAGAATGGCCTAAAGAAGTTCCGTTAGCCATTGAACTGAGAAATACGGAATGGTTTACAGATGAAGAAATCTTAAACACAACTTGTGAACTTTTTGAAGCTCATAATATCACCAATATTATTGTTGATACTGCAGGAAGAAGAGATATGCTTCATATGAGATTAACGACTCCCAACGCATTTATCCGTTATGTTGGAGCCAACGCAGAAAGTGATTATGCAAGATTGGATGACTGGATGAATCATTTAACAAAATGGAAAAAAGAAGGACTTCAAAATCTATATTTCTTTGTTCATCAAAATGTGGAAAAAGCATCACCATTACTTTCAGCCTATTTCATTGAAAAAATGAATAAAGAGTGGAAAACTGATCTTCAAATCCCTAAAATGGCTACAGAAACCAACGGAACGTTATTTTAAACCACTTAAATATT
>DKLU01000406.1 GCA_002455915.1 Chryseobacterium sp. UBA6632 | reverse complement strand
TCCCGCTTTCCACTATATCTTTTTCGCCAGCGCTTTTTTCAAGCATTTCAGAAAAAGGATGCCGTTGCAATCGAGGCTAGGTTTTCAGCCGTTCATTAAAATATTCGAAAATATCCATAAAGTTTTTCATCCTGAAAGGATCTAGGCATAGTATTAGAAAACAAACTGGAAATATTCGAGCTTAGATCCTTCTAGGATGACAACTTTGAAAAATAAAAGTTTAAAGAATGAAACCTTTGAGATCTTTGTTAAGTGAAACGCCTTTGTGAACTTAAAAAAGTATAGTAATTTTAAAAAAAACTTTGCGAGCTTTGCGTTCAAATTCAATTTAAAATTAAAAATCATTTTAGTTAACTAAAATTGAATAATATTAAAGAAAAAATGTCGTTATAATTTGTATAGCGGCATTTTTTTATGATTAATATCAGACAGAATTAACATAATATTATGGCATAAATAATAAATAAATTTTTAACTTTGTAAATTGAAATCAAAATTGTACGATGTATCAGAACCTAGTAAGGAAAGAAGTAATGGGTATTTTAGGGAAAGAAGTTGGTTCTTTTCTAGATAAGTTTTTAACACCAATTGAAAAAATATGGCAGCCATCCGATTATCTTCCAGATCCATCAAGTGATGATTTTAAATATGATTTAGAAGAAATTCAGACTTTTGCACGCGAAATGCCTTATGATCTTTTCGTAACACTTATTGGTGACTGTATTACAGAAGAAGCTTTGCCTTCTTATGAATCGTGGTTAATGGGTGTAGAAGGTATTGATCAGGAAGAAAATGCTGTAGGATGGGCAAGCTGGATAAGATCTTGGACGGCTGAAGAAAACAGACACGGAGATCTTCTAGGCAAGTATCTTTATTTATGTGGAAGGGTAAATATGAGACAGATGGAAATCACGACTCAATACCTTATTAGTGATGGTTTTGATATCGGTACCAGTATGGATCCTTACCGAAATTTTGTGTATACAAGTTTTCAGGAAACAGCAACTAATATTTCTCACAGAAGAGTAGGAACATTAGCTAAACAAACAGGAAATGGAAAATTGGCAAAAATGTGTGGCGTAATTGCTGCAGACGAGGCCAGACATGCTAAAGCATATAAATATTTCGTATCTAGAATTCTTGAAATTGATCCTTCAGAAATGATTATAGCTTTTGAAGACATGATGCGAAAGAAAATCGTAATGCCGGCTCATATGATGAGACAATCGGGGCAGAAAGCTGGTGAACTTTGGGAGCATTTCTCAGATGCTGCACAAAGATGTATGGTATATACAGGTCAGGATTATATTAATATTATGAAAGATCTATTGGATGAATGGAAGATTGAGCACATAAAAGGGCTTAATGAAAAGGCAGAAAAAGCTCAGGAATATCTAATGAAACTACCGGGAAGATTACAGAAAATCACAGATAGAATTTCTACTCCGGATCTTCAGTTTCAGTTCAATTGGGTGAAAGATTAGTTCCATATTATCATTAAATTATAAAAGAGGAGTGCTAGAGTTTTTTGGCACTCTTTTTATTTCTTATCTTTGCAAAGCTAAAAAAAGACAAAATGTTAAATAATAAAAAAATTGCGGTGGATTTTGACGGAACTATTGTTGATGATGCATATCCGGCAATTGGGAAAGCTAAAATATTCGCGTTCGAAACATTAAAAAGACTTCAGGCAGAAGGGTTTCGATTAATCCTTTGGACTTACAGACACGGGAAAACGCTAGACGAAGCAGTAGAATTCTGCAAACAAAACGGAATTGAGTTCTATGCGGTTAATTCAAGTTTTGAAGGAGAAGTTTTTGACTCGGCTAATCAATCAAGAAAATTAGATGCAGATTGGTTTATTGATGATAGAAATTTAGGAGGATTCCCAGGTTGGGGTGAGATCTACAATATTATTCAGGAAAGAATAGAATTCCGTGTGGAAGGTAAAGAAGTTTTAGCCTATTCAAAGCTTAAAAAAGAAAAGAAAAAAGGGTTATTCTGGTAGAATATCCGATGTAGCAATTTAGCAATATAACAATCTACCAATCAGCATAGGCATATCATTGTTACACTGATACACTGTTATATTGGTACATTTATAAATTAGAACATGATTCAATTAAAAACAATAGACGAATTACGTCTTATGAAGGAAAGTGCTCGTTTGGTTTCAAAAACATTAGGAATGTTGGCGAAAGAGATCAAACCGGGTATCAATACTTTGCATTTAGATAAATTAGCACACGATTTTATTAAAGATCACGGTGCTGAACCTGCTTTTTTAGGATACGGTGGTTTCCCGAATTCTTTGTGTATTTCTCCAAACGATCAGGTGGTTCACGGTTTTCCAAATAAAGATATCGTGAAAGAAGGTGATGTACTTTCTGTAGATTGTGGAGTTATTTTAAACGGTTTCGTAGGAGATCACGCTTACACTTTTGAAATCGGCGAAGTAGCTCCTGAAACTAAAAAACTTTTAAAAGTTGCAAAAGAATCTCTTTATAAAGGAATCGAGCAGTGTGTAAGAGGAAAAAGAATCGGAGATATTTCTCACGCGATTCAGGCTCATTGTGAAAAAGAAGGATACGGAGTGGTTAGAGAGCTTGTAGGTCATGGCGTTGGTAGAAAAATGCACGAAGATCCTCAGGTTCCGAACTATGGAAGACAGGGAAGTGGTAAAGTAATCAAAGATGGTTTGGCAATTGCGATTGAACCGATGATTAACCTTGGAACTGAAAAAGTGAAATTCCATGATGATGGTTGGACGGTTACTACTTTAGATAACAAACCTTCTGCACACTTCGAGCACGATGTAGCGGTAATCAACGGGAAGCCGGTATTGCTTTCTACATTCCAATATGTTTACGAAGCATTGGGAATTGTAAGTGATGAAGAAAAAGCTTTCCAATTGGATTTTTAATGAAAAAAGTCACTAAACTTTTATTAAATAAAATTCCACGTCCGATGCTGATTAAAATGAGCATTTGGGCGCGACCTCTTATTTATCAGTTTTTTAAAGGTGATAAATTTCAGGATCCTATTGATGGTAGATATTATCGCAAGTTTCTTCCTTACGGATACGGAAATCAGCGTGAAAATGCACTTTCTCCCGGAACGTTAAGCTTGGAAAGACATCGCCAAATGTGGCTGTATCTTCAAAACGAAACAGACTTTTTCATTAAAAACTATAAAGTTCTTCATATTGCTCCAGAACAGGAATTTTTGAGAAAGTTTAAAAGAATGAAAAACTTGGATTATATTTCCGCCGATTTATTTTCTCCGATTGTTGACGTAAAAGCAGACATTCTGGATCTTCCGTTTGAAGATGAAAGTTTTGATATTGTTTTTTGTAATCACGTTTTAGAGCACATTGAAGACGATGCAAAAGCGATGAGCGAATTGTATAGAGTGATGCGAAAAGGAGGCTGGGGAATTCTTCAGGTTCCAATGAAAAACTCATTGGAAAAAACCTATGAAGATTTTAGCATAAAAGATCCGAAGGAAAGACAGAGACATTTTGGGCAGTACGATCACGTCCGCTGGTACGGAATGGATTATTTCGATCGTTTAAGAAAAGCAGGCTTTGAAACAGAACCTAACTTTTATTCACAAAAATTCTCCGCAGAGGAAATCAAAAAATACGGACTAAGAACCAATGAAATCCTTCCCGTTGTTTTTAAGAAATAAAACAAAAAAACACATTTTGAGAAAAATTATTTCATACACTCAGTTAATCACCAATTACCCAATTTTATTATGGAAAAGAATGAACTAAACAACCAGAAATTAGAACAGCTGGAACTGCACAGTACTTCAAATGAAGAGCAAAAACTTACCACTAATCAAGGCTTAAAAATCAATAATAATCAGGATTCTTTGAAAGCCGGAGACCGCGGACCAACTTTATTGGAAGATTTTATTTTAAGAGAAAAAATAACGCATTTCGATCATGAAAGAATTCCGGAGAGAATTGTTCATGCACGAGGGTCAGGAGCTCACGGCGTTTTTACCTTAAATAAAAGTCTTTCAAAATATACCAAAGCTAAATTTTTAACCGAAAAAGGGAAAGAAACTCCCATTTTTGTTCGTTTTTCAACGGTTGCGGGAAGCAAAGGAAGTACAGATCTGGCGAGAGACGTAAGAGGTTTCGCGATTAAATTTTATACCGAAGAAGGAAATTATGATTTGGTAGGAAACAATATGCCTGTATTTTTTATTCAGGATGCGATGAAGTTTCCGGATTTGGTACATGCCGTAAAACCTGAACCCGACAATGAAATCCCGCAGGCGGCTTCTGCTCACGATACTTTTTGGGATTTTATTTCATTAATGCCGGAAAGTATGCACATGATCATGTGGCTGATGAGCGACAGAGCAATTCCGAGAAGTTTAAGAATGATGGAAGGTTTCGGAGTTCATTCGTTTAAACTAATTAATGAAGAAGGGAAAAGTCACTTTGTGAAGTTTCATTTTAAACCCAAATTGGGCGTTCATTCTGTTGCTTGGGACGAAGCGCAGAGAATTTCCGGAGTAGATCCTGATTTTCATAAAAGAGATCTTTGGGAATCTATTGAAAGCGGAGCATTTCCGGAATGGGACTTCGGAGTGCAGCTAATTCCTGAAGAAGACGAACATAAATTTGATTTTGATCTTTTAGATCCTACAAAGTTGATTCCTGAAGAATTGGTTCCCGTGGAAATTATCGGAAGTTTTACATTAAACAAAAATCCGGATAACTTTTTTGCAGAAACCGAGCAGGTGGCGTTTCATCCCGGACATTTGGTTCCAGGTATCGATTTCAGCAACGATCCGCTGTTGCAAGGAAGATTGTTTTCTTATACAGATACTCAGCTGTCAAGATTGGGTTCCCCGAATTTCCATGAAATCCCGATTAACAGATCCGTCAATGAAGTTCATAACAACCAACGCGATGGTCACATGAGACAGCAGATTGTGAAAGGAAAAGTAAGTTATGAGCCTAATTCTATCGGCGGCGGCTGTCCGTTTCAGGCGATGATGAAAGATGGCGGCTTTACTTCGCATCAGGAGAGAGTTTCGGGAACAAAAATCAGAGAGCGAAGCAAAAGTTTCGTGGATCATTATTCTCAGGCAAAAATGTTTTATAACAGCCAGTCGAATCCTGAAAAAACACATCTTCAAAAAGCTTTGGTTTTCGAATTATCAAAAGTTACGATTCCTGAAATCAGAGAAAGGGTGGTTGGACAGTTGAATTTCATCAATAAAGATTTGGCTCAAAAAGTAGCTTCCAAAATTGGCGTTGAGGTAAAACCTGTAGATGTTCCGAATCAAAGTTTACCTGCCGATAGCAATCCGGATGATCTTCAAAGTGAAGAAAGAGAACCAAAAACAAAAAGTTCAGATGCTCTAAGCATGGCTGATACAGTTAAAAATACAATTAAAAGCAGAAAAATTGGGTTCATTATCGGAAATGGATTTGATGCAAAAGCAATTAATTCCTTAAAAGCAAAACTGGAAAGTGAAGAGGCGGTTGTAGAGATTATTGCACCAACGCTAGCTCCTGTAAAAGGTGATGATGATTCTGTTATTATACCCAAACATTCTTTAACAAGTATCGCCAGCGTTTGTTTTGACGCTTTGTTTATAGGTGACGGAAAAGCATCCGAAAAAGAACTGTTGGCTCCGGAAAATAAACATTTGACCTTGCATTTCGTAAATGAAGCGTACAAACACTGTAAAGCTATTTATTTCGGTTCCGAAACGGAAAATATATATAATAAAAGCAATGTGGCAGATAAGACACATGACGATCCAGCTATCGTTACTGCAGAAGATGCACATCAAGACAAAAAATTTATTGATGCCATTGCAAAACACAGAGTCTGGGATCTGGAAACGGAAAGAAATGCTTAACAGATAATATACCCTTTACACCACACACACATTAAAATATAAAATTATGAAAGCAGCAGTATTTCACGCCCCAGGAAAAATATCTTGCGATACAGTGCCCGATCCTGTTATTAAGGACGAAAATGATATTATTTTAAGAGTAACTTCCACAGCGATCTGTGGAAGTGATCTTCATATGTATTCCGGAGGAATCCCTCAGGCAAGACCCATGGTAATGGGACACGAGTTCATGGGAATTGTAGAAGAGAAAGGAAAGAATATTACCAATCTGAAAATAGGCGACCGGGTAGTAGTTCCATTTCCCGTAGCATGTGGTTCCTGTTTTTTCTGTCAGAATGAGCTTCCTACGGCATGTGAACACAGCAATCCCGACCATTATGGGCCGGAAGGCGGTATTTTAACAGAAAAAGGAGGAGCTTTATTTGGATATTCCGATTTGTATGGAGGATATGACGGTGGTCAAGCACAATACGTTCGTGTTCCCTATGCTCATTTTGGTCCCAGAAAAGTTCCTGACAATCTTACGGATGAGCAAGTTCTTTTCCTTACAGATATCTTTCCGACAGGATATACTGGCGTGATGTGGGGAGATCTGAAAGGCGGAGAAACAGTAGCTATTTTTGGAGCAGGACCGGTAGGCTCAATGTCTGTGAAAAGCGCCATTCTTCATAATGCTAAAAAAGTAATAGTGGTTGATACACTTCAGTACAGATTAGATCAGATTAAAATGCTCACGGGCTGCGAAACCATTCTCTGGGAAGATGCTGACAGCACAGTTGCTAAAATTCGTGATATGACCTCTGGCAGAGGTGCAGACCTTTGTATTGATGCCGTGGGCTTTGAACCTGAACGAAATTTATTGGATAAGGCGAAAGCTGTTCTTAATTTTGAAAAGGGTTCCATAAAAGTTTTGGAAGCATGCATGAGCGCGGCAAGACGTGGAGGAATTGTATCCATTCTGGGAGTTTATCCTGTGAATTATGATAATTTTAAGCTTGGGCAGATTTTTGATAAAGGTATTACGATAAAGTCCGGACAATGTAACGTTCATCCTATTATTGATACACTGATGGATCATGTACAGAGTGGAAGGGTACAATTGGATGATATTATCACCCACAGGCTGTCTCTTGATGAGGTTTCCAAGGGATATGATATTTTCGACAAAAAGCAAGACGGCTGCGTAAAAGTTGTTCTTGATCCTTGGAAAAGTATAGATTTTTAATTTTTATCAAATCACTTTAAATATACAATGTTATGGAATTTCAAAGAAATCTTTTAGAATATATTAGTCAAACGTTAATAACTACAGGAGAAACAATTTCTGTTGTAGAAAGCGTAACTTCAGGATGTTTACAATTGGCCTTCTCACAAATGCCTAATGCTTCATTTTTTTATAAAGGTGGAATGACAGCTTATACGCTTCCTGAAAAAGTACGATTGCTGAACGTAGATCGGGCAGAAGCAGAAAACTGTGACTGTGTTTCAGAGAATATCGCTGAAACCATGGCATTGAATGTTGCTAAATTATACGAATCGGACTGGTCGATTTCTACAACCGGATATTGTACACCGATCAGAAATTCGGCTTACAAAATATTTGCTTACTTTTCCTTTTCTTACAAGGGAGAAATTGTTTTGACCAAGATGTTGGAGCTTCATCCAAAAACGCAGTCTTTGAATGCTCAGCTTTATTATACAGAGTTTATTCTCGGATGTTTCAAGAGTGAGTTGAATAAAGTCGTAATGGTAAAATAGAAACAAAATATGATGAATTTAAAATTAAATAATAAATCAGTTCTTATCACAGGCGCAGACAGCGGAATAGGAAAGGCAACGGCTTTACTTTTTGCCAGGGAAGGAGCCAATATTGCCATTTTATATCATGAAGATCATGAAAGTGCCGAAAAAACAAAAAATGAAATTATAGCTTTAGGGCGAAAATGTATTACTTTTTCAGGAGACATTAATGATGCTGAATTCTGTAAGCAAACTGCTAAAAATGTAGTTGAAGAATTTGGCGGTATTGATACTCTGATCAACAATGCAGGAACGCAGTTTCCTTGTGAGAATATTGAAGATCTGGAGGAGGAAAATATCCGCAAAACATTTGATTCTAATATCATCGGAATGATTCTTTTAACGAAAGTAGTTTTTCCATATCTGAAACAAGGAGCAAGCATCATCAACACCACCTCAGCGGCAGCTTATCAGGGGCATCCGGAATTGCTTGATTATTCTGCAACAAAAGGAGCTATTGTTTCTTTTACGCGTTCTTTGGCTCTTCAGGCAAAACCCAAAGGAATTCGTGTAAATGCCGTCGCTCCAGGACCAGTTGCGACTCCTTTAACCAAGGAAACATTTGATGAAGAGGAAGAAGACCCGAACAAACCACCATTTGAAAGGAATGCCAGCCCCGAAGAAATATCCACCAGCTTTTTATTTCTCGCAAGTGAAGATGCCGCACAGATTACTGGGCAGGTACTTCATCCCAACGGCGGATTAATTATAAATGGTTAAAAGCATAGAATCAGGCATAGCAATATGCCTGATTCTATGCTTT
>DKLU01000402.1 GCA_002455915.1 Chryseobacterium sp. UBA6632 | reverse complement strand
AATGAAACCTGTGAAGCCCCATTGTTTTCTCAATACATCATCCAGAAGCCATTTGTTGGCAGAAGCTGGAATTCCGTCAATATCATTAAATGAAGTCATTACACTTCCCACACCCGCATCTACAGCCGCTTTGTAAGGATACATATATTCATTGAACATTCTCTGGCGGCTCATGTCTACCGTATTATAATCTCTTCCCGCCTCACTCGCACCATATAAGGCGTAGTGCTTCACATTGGCCATAATCTGAGAATTGGTTTTATAGGTGTTGTCGCCCTGATAACCTTTCACTAAAGCTTTGGCTATTTCACCGCCTAAAAAAGGATCTTCACCATTTCCTTCAGAAACTCTTCCCCAACGCGGGTCTCTGGAAACATCAACCATCGGACTGAAAGTTAAGCTGATTCCGTCTGCACTTACTTCCTTCGCTGCAATTCTTGCAGATTGTTCGATGGCTTTTGGATTCCACGTAGCAGCCAATCCTAAAGGAATCGGAAAGCCTGTTTCGTAACCGTGAATAACATCCAGCGCAAAAAATAAAGGAATTTTCAAGCGGCTTTCTTCTACAGCCACTTTCTGGATTTCCTTTATTTTTTCAACACCTTTCAGATTCAGAATGGCACCTACATTTCCTTTTCTTACCTTATCTGCAATATTGCTGTTTTTAGCCTGTCCGGTAGTTACATCTCCGCCACCTGGAAAATTAAGCTGACCAATTTTCTCTTCAATCGTCATTTTACTCATCAGTTCGGTGATGAATTTATCCATCTTTATCTTTTCAGATTGAGCAATAGTCTGAGCATCTACTTTGAATATACTTGCCGCAATACAAGCCGCGATAACAACCCTTTTCATTATTAAAAAATATAAATTAAATGTTAAGTGAACCGTTCAGAGCAAAACTAAAATTTATAACAAACGAAACCGGGATAGAAAGCTAAAAAGTAGTGGTTTTAAAAATTAAATATTTGAAAATTAATTAGTTGTTTAAATTTGAAAGATTGAAAATGTAGCGGTTTTATAAAAAAATAGACTGAATTGAAGTCATTTTTTTGATGATTTTATCTCTATTTTGAACCAATTTTTTGACTGAGTTCCTGAATTTTCATTGAAATGAAAAGTGCTGTTGTTTTTTCAAAAAAGCGATAGCATCCACTTCGATCATCATACCGTCCAAAGCCAATCTTGGAACAGGAACTAAAGTGCTTGCCGGAAAATTATTATGTTGCCAGGTATTGTGCATCTCCTCAGACCAAATTTTTAGTTTTTCCTGATCGTGGTCAACAATCAAAATCGTGATCTTAAGAATGTCTTTTACGCCAAGTCCATATTCTTTAAGAACAGCTTCGAGATTTTTTAATGAATATTTTACCTGCGTTCTGAAATCGGCAGAAAGATGATGATTCAGATCTTCCCCGCCGCTTTGCCCGGAAATGAAAACATATTGACCTTCCGTATTATTTGTAGTAGAATGTGAAAAAGCAAAAGGGGTAGGATCAAAAAGAACACTCGGATTTTTATGAGAAATTGAACTCGTTTTTGCAGTTTTGTTTTTTTGTGAAAAAGCAAGAATTCCCAAGCAGATAAATGATAGTTGAAGTAGTTTGTTCATTGTCTTATGTAAGTATAAGCGCAAATGTAGGTGGGTATTATTTTGAAAAAATATACATATGTTGAGAGATTTTACTTTTATCAATGCTATATTTCCAGAATTCTATCTTCTAATTTAAATTTTTAGGAGTCAAACTATTTTGAAGCAATTTCTCCAATATTTGAAACTTCATTTTCAAACTGATCTCGCGATACAGCCGCTTTATTTCTGGTTTTGGTTCTGTAATTATAAATCGTGCTTAATGAATATCTCAAGAAGGCAGCAATTTTTACACTGTCAGTAATCCCTAATCGGATAAGGGCAAAAATCCTGAGTTCGGTATTTAAAAGTTCACCTTTTTTCAGAACAATTTTTTCTTCAGGAACAAGCAAAGAATTAAAATCATTAACGAAACTCGGATAAAGATTCAGGAAAATCTGATCGAAATTTCGATACAATTCTTCCAGTTCGTTTTCGATAAGCGTATTCGATTTTAACGTTTTAAAGAGATCGTCCAGCTGATTATCTTTTGCCTTTTTATTTAAATTTTTACGATAATCTTCAATTTTATTGATGTAAGTGGAGCAGGTATCGAAAAAATAGGCGATATATTCTTCTTTAATATGGTTTGATTCCGATAATTGCTGATTCAATTGCTGCAACTGATTATTGGTGTTGGTAATTTCAGCATTGGAAAGCGCGAGTTGATCCGTCGTTTCAGACAATTGTTCCTTAATCTTCGTTACTTTTTTCATCTGTCGGTAAATGTAAACGATCAAAAAAGCAAGAATGAGCGTCAATAAACTGATCAGAATAAGATAGAGTTTCAACTGACTTTTAGACTCTGTTTCTTTATCCACATACGCCTTATTGATGATGGAATACATTTCGGAAATATTCAGTGTTCTGAATTTTACATTACAGAAAATAGCATCCTCAATGGCAGATTTTGTGAGTCGATATGCGTTGTCGATATCTCCGTTATGGTAAAAAATAAGTGCCAGATTTTGATAAGAAGCATTGTCTTTTATCGCATTTTGAGTATCCGTTATGGCTGAAATAAGATAATATTT
>DKLU01000260.1:12052-12407 GCA_002455915.1 Chryseobacterium sp. UBA6632 | reverse complement strand
GACAACATTTCCAAATTTTATTTTTATAGTTTTTTCTTTGTATTTTTTCGGTTGAAAATATAACTCTCCTCCCCATTCTCCCCTATTTTCTCCAATCAATTTGCCATCTTCGATTTCTAATTCGGAATTCTCTTTATGATAAATAGTTTTTTTCACTATTAATCTGTCATTATCTTTTTTTACGACATAACAATCTGAAGGATTATTCAAAGCATACCATTCTTTGGACTCTACTTTTGGAATAGAATGCTCAATAAAATTATTTGGAATTTTTATTTCCTGCGCTTTACAGAAAAACGCAAAAATATCCCTAAATATATTATAGAGTCTTTCACTATTGCTTAGTAAAAATTAA